>CAIVOR010000209.1 GCA_903907615.1 uncultured Microbacteriaceae bacterium
AGCCAACCGATACCAACAGAGGTGTCGAGACCACCCGAGTAAGCAAGCACAACGCGTTCAGACATGGCTTAAGTCTAAGGTGCGGGGCGCGGCCCAATTTTCGCCGTCACGCAATGCCCGCGCGGGCTGATAGCGTCAGGGGACTTGCCCCCTATTGATGAGGATTTCTGATGAACACCAAGATCACCACTGCTGTTTCCGTTGTCGTTGGGGCAGTGGTCATCGTGGCCCTCACCCTGTGGGTGGCCAGCTTCACTCTCTTTGCCGGTGCGACGGGCGCGGGGCAGGGAACAACCTCGCTGACGTTGTTGCAGGCCAAGCCGCACATCGTTCAGGTGAACAACCCCGTTGGCAACGAAGGCACGCTCGAATTTTTTAGTGGCGACCTGACAACAACAGCAGGAATCGATGCGGGCACAGTTGCTGGCACCATCTTGATTGTTGACGTGTCTGATGGATCTCGCGGAAACCATGAAGCTCGCGACCGCACGCTTACTTTTGATACTCCCGATGGTGAAATCCAGGCCGAGGGCCTGTCGTACTACACCCAGAATGAGCTCGAGCTTGAGCTTGGTCAGCCCGTCGTGATTTCCGTCGTTGGCGGCACCGGAAAATACCTCGGTGCCACGGGTGAAGTTCAGACCACACACTTGGCCGATGGGTCATACGAGCACGTCTTCACGTTTGTCTCGCGCTAGCGGTTTCGATACGGCAACGTCGTTGCCTACTCAACCAGCGCCTCCGGCAACGTCGTTGCCTACTAAAGCAGCGATTGGCTAAATGTCTTTGGGCGAGTGCTGCAGGAGCCAGACCATGAGCGCCTTCTGGGCGTGCAGGCGGTTCTCGGCCTCATCCCAGATGACTGACTGCGGGCCGTCGAGGACGTCCGCCGTGACCTCGTAGCCGCGGTAGGCGGGCAGGCAGTGCATAAAGATGGCGTCGGGCTTGGCATGCGCCATGAGCGCGGCATCGACGGTGTATCCCGTGAAGTCCTTCTGGCGGCGAGCCTTCTCGGCTTCCTGGCCCATTGACGCCCAGGTGTCGGTAACCACGACATCGGCGCCGGCCACAGCTTCGGTGGGGCTGTCCACGACGGTGATGGAACCGCCGGTTTCGGATGCGCGCGCGTGGGCATCCGCCACGATGTCTTCCCGGGGCTGATAGGCCACAGGGGCGCCGAGGCGCACGTGCATTCCGGCCGTGGCACACGCCAAGAGATAGGAGTGGGCCATGTTGCTGGCGCCGTCGCCAACGAAGGCCACGGTAAGGCCGGCAAGGTCGCCCTTGTGCTCGCGAATGGTCTGCAGGTCGGCAAGCAGCTGGCACGGGTGGAACACATCGGAGAGGGCGTTGATCACGGGAACCGTGGTGCCGTCGGCCATTTCTTCGAGGCCGGACTGGGCGAAGGTGCGCCACACGATTGCGGCCGTCTGGCGTTCGAGCACGCGGGCCGTGTCGCCCACGGACTCCTTGGCGCCGAGCTGCGCGGTGAGCGCTTCGATGATGAGCGGGGTGCCGCCGAGGTCGGCCACGCCCACGGCAAACGACACGCGCGTGCGCGTGGAGGGCTTGTCGAAGATGATGGCGACGGTCTGCGGCCCGAGCAGGGGTTTGGCCAACCAGCGGTCTTGCTTGAGGCGCGCGGCGAGATCGAGAACCTGGGCTTGTTCGGCCGGGGTGAGGTCGTCGTCGCGGAGCAGGTGGCGAGCCATGGCGTTCCTTCGTGTTGGGAAAAGACGAGCCTAACCGATGAACCGGTTGGGCTGCACTGGGCCGCGGAGTTCGGGG
>CAIVOR010000210.1 GCA_903907615.1 uncultured Microbacteriaceae bacterium
AGTCGTTGAGGCCCTGGCGCAGGGCGGCCGCGCGCGCTTGTGCCACATCGTCAGTGAGGGCATCGAGCGTCATTCCCAGCTGAATGACCTCAATCTCGCCGATGACGGAATCGTCAAACTCGGCCTCGCCGCTCGTCGACCCGCTGCGCGAGCCGTTGTCGTTCTCTGACATGAAAATCCTTAGCTGTTAGGTAGTGGCACTTCTCGTGTGCGACACCACCACATCAACCGTTTGGTCGAAGGTGAGATTCGTGGAATCAATAGTCATGACACCATCGGCGGCAGTCATGAAGTCGGAAACGCGAGCATCTGCCACATCCCTGTCGCGAACCAGGCGGGTGAGCTCGTCACGCGACTGAGGCGGAACCTCAAGTCCCCGACGCTCCATTCTAACGCTCTCATCGGCTGTGAGCAGGATGCGGGCAGCCGCATCGGGTGCCACGACGGTCGTGATATCGCGGCCCTCCACCACGATGCCCGGCCGACGCGTCTCGGCCATGCACTGGCGAAAACGTTGATTGAGGAATTCCCGGACCTCGGGGACGCGCGACACCGCACTCACCAACGCCGTCACTGCGGGTGTGCGAATGGCTTCGGTGACGTCGGTGGCTCCCACGTGCACAGCGAATTTTTCGGCATCCGGAGTAAAGGTCAGGTCCAGATCACGCACAGCGCTCCGCACGGCGTCCGCGTCATTGGCGTCGACTCCCTGCGACTGTACGTGCCAGGCCACTGCGCGATAGGCGGCACCGGTATCGAGGTAGTCGTAACCCAGCGCGATGGCGA
Source organism: uncultured Microbacteriaceae bacterium (assembly GCA_903907615.1). GTDB lineage: Bacteria > Actinomycetota > Actinomycetes > Actinomycetales > Microbacteriaceae > UBA963. The sequence continues at coordinate 787 of CAIVOR010000210.1, forward strand.
CAGCCTTACTCACGCTCGACTTACCGGAGCCGGCGGGGCCGTCAATGGCCACGACGACGGGGGTCGTCATCGGTGCACGCTCATCGAGGCGCCCTCATCGGTGCACTCGCCATCCGCGGGCCTCGAGGTCGGCAATCAGGCCGTCGGCCACATCGGGCAGCACGGAGAATTCGACCATGCCCAGTTGCGCGCCTTCGGCGTGATCGAGGCGCATGTCCTCAAGGTTGATGTTGAGTTCGCCCACTTCCGTGAGCAGCTTGGCGATTTGACCGGGCCTGTCGTCGACCAAAACAGTGATGCTGGCAAAGCGACGGTGTTCACCGTGCTTGCCGGGAAGTCGCGAGACTCCCGCGTTGCCGCCGGCAAGTTCCTCGGCCAGCACGCGACGCGCACCCGGTGCGTCAACATCGCGGAGTGCATCCGTCACGGCCGCCAGGTCGCGCGCGTAGTTCTCGAGAATGGCCACGACGGCATCCCGGTTTGCCGCAAGAATCTGGATCCACAGCTCGGGTGAACTGGCGGCGATGCGGGTGACGTCACGCACGCCCTGCCCGGCCAAGCGAACGGCGTCGTCACCGGCCGAGGCCAATTGCTTCGCCATGAGGCTCGACACAATCTGCGGGACGTGGGAGACCAGCCCGACCGCCGCATCGTGGTCTTCCGGTGACATCTCAATGGGAACGGCACCCAGGTCGAGCGCGAGGTTTTCAACCAGGGCCAGCGCCCACGCGGGTGTCTCTTCGTCGCGGCAGACCACCCACGGACGCCCGATGAACAAATCGCCTCCGGCCGAAATAGCGCCACCGCGTTCGCGGCCGGCCAGCGGATGCGAGCCAATGTAGTTGACGAGGCTCACGCCACGCGAGCGCAACTCACTGAGCGGCGCCAGCTTGACGCTGGCAACGTCGGTGACCACGGCCTCCGGGAAACGCGCCAGTTCAGCAGCAATAACGTCGGCCGTGACATCCGGGGGAACCGCAATGATCACGAGCACCGGGTTGTCGTCGACACCGGTGGCACGGCCCGCACCCAGGTCAGTGGCCAGTCGCACCGAAGACGGGGAGACGTCGTCGAGAACGACATCAATGCCCAGCGACCGAAGTCGTAGGCCAATGCTCGCCCCGAGAAGCCCGGTTCCCACAATGCGCACCTGCCCAGTCAGACGAACGGCGTTGATGTTGTCGTTCACGACCCACCGTCCCCTGTCTCGCGCGCTGAAACTGCCGAATCTTCAGCAGGCGCGCTGTCGGCGCCAGACTCGTCGGCGCGCATAAGCGTGAGAATCTGACCGAGTTCCACTTTAGTCAAGTCCCGCATCTGGCCGGAGGGCAACGTGCCCAGATGCAGGGGCCCAAACTGACGCCGAACGAGTTCGATCACCGGATGACCAACCGCGTCAAGCATGCGTCGCACGATGCGGTTACGCCCCGAGTGCAGTGTGACCTCGAGAAGAGTTCCGCCCTGAGTGGTGGTCGAGAGAATGCGCGCTCGGTCAGCGGCGATGGGTCCGTCGTCGAGATCAACGCCGCGCATCAGTCGTGCGAGCGTGGGTTGCTTCACGCGCCCACGCACCTTGGCCACGTAGGTCTTCTCAACGCCGAAGCGAGGATGTGCCATGACGTTGGCGAGTTCGCCATCGTTGGTGAGCAGCAGCAG
>CAIVOR010000211.1 GCA_903907615.1 uncultured Microbacteriaceae bacterium
GGGCATGAGGTTACGGGGACCGAGCACCTTACCGAGGCGACCCACCTTGCCCATGAGCTCAGGAGTCGATACGGCTGCGTCAAACGCGGTGTAGCCGTTGGCGATCTTCTCAATGAGTTCGTCGCCACCCACCTCGTCGGCGCCGGCCTGCAGAGCAGCCTCGGCGGCGGGGCCGGTTGCAAACACAACCACGCGAGCCGTCTTACCCGTGCCGTGAGGCAGGATGACGGTTCCGCGAATCATCTGGTCGGCCTTGCGGGGGTCAACACCCAGCTTGAGAGCCACCTCGACGGTGGAATCAAACTTGGCGGAACCCGTCTCGCGTGCGAGAGCAACGGCTTCGGCGGGCGTGTAGAACTTGCCCTCTTCGATTTTGGCTACAGCTGCGGCGTAGGCCTTTGACTTTGTTCCCATTGTCGTTCCTCCTAGCCCTCTACCGTGATGCCCATGGAACGCGCGGTTCCGGCAATGATCTTCTTGGCGCCCTCAAGGTCGTTCGCGTTGAGGTCGGCCATCTTCTGCTCAGCAATGGCGCCCACCTGAGCGTCCGTGAGCTTGGCCACCTTGACGGTGTGCGGCGTTGAGGATCCCTTGCCGACGCCAGCAGCCTTCTTGATGAGCTGCGACGCGGGAGGGGTCTTGAGGATGAAGTCGAACGAGCGGTCTTCGTAGACGCTGATCTCGACGGGGATGATGTTTCCACGCTGTGCTTCGGTAGCAGCGTTGTAGGCCTTGCAGAAATCCATGATGTTCACGCCGTGCTGACCCAGTGCGGGACCAACGGGCGGAGCGGGATTTGCGCCACCGGCCTGGATCTGAAGCTTGATCAGACCCACTACCTTCTTTTTCGGTGCCATTTCTATTCTTTCTTTAGGGGTTCGAACTACCCGGGGTTCCGGGCGGCTCTCCCGCCAATCGACGTGAATCGATCGCGGTGATCTATGGTGCGGTGCCTACTGCTTCTCCACCTGTCCGAAGCTGAGCTCAACGGGCGTCTCACGCTCGAAGAGCGACACGAGCACGATGAGCTTGCCGCTCTCGGGCTTGATTTCGCTGATCGAGCCGGGAAGGCCGGCGAACGAGCCTTCCTTGATAATGATGGTCTCGCCCACCTCGAAGTCAATCTCGGCAATGGGGGTACGGGCCACGGCGATGCCGCCCTTGGCCGAGACGGCTTTCTGCGTGGGCAGGTCCTTGACCTCAACCAGGCTCTTGAGCATGTTGAAGGCTTCCTGGAACCGCAGGGGGGTGGGGTTGTGAGCGTTGCCCACGAAGCCCGTGACGCCGGGAGTGTGACGCACACACGACCAGCTGTCTTCGTTGAGGTCCATACGCACGAGCACGTATCCGGGGATGCGCACGCGCGTGACCATCTTGCGCTGACCGTTCTTGATTTCCACCACGTCTTCCATGGGGACCTCAATCTGGTGAATGAAGTCGGCGAGACCCATCGACACCTTGCGGTTTTCGATGTTCTGCTTCACCTTGCGCTCGAAGCCGGCGTACGAGTGAATGACGTACCACTTGCCCGACAGGCTGCGCAGCTCGGCTTCAAAGGCCGCGTAGGGGTCGTCCTGCGCATCAACGTGCTCGGTCTCACCCGGGTGCTCGTGTTCGGCAACATCCTGTTCGTCTTCGATGGCCTCAACCATTGCCTCGGCTTCGTCGACCGAGTCGATCTCGAGGGCGTCGTCAATCACCGCGTCGGCATCGGCGTCGGCAATTTCAGATACCTGCTCGGCGTCGACGGCGCCGGTGTCAACGGCCTCGGCGAGGGCGTCGAGGGCGGCTTCGAGCTGCTGCTCGTCTTCGCGGGCTGATTCAGTCACGTGTGCTGCTTCTTCCAATGTGGGGTGAGTGGTCGAGAAAAATAAGGGCTAACTGACGGGGCCGTTGCCAAATACGTAGACAACACCCCAACCAAACAGCCAGTCGAGCAAGCTCACGATGGCCATGACGATGATCACGAAGACCAGCACCACACCAATGAAGCTCCAGAGCTCTTTGCGAGTGGGAGTGACGACCTTCTTGAGTTCGCTCAGTACCTGGCGAACGAAGAGGGCAATCCGGCTGAAGGGGTTGCGACGCGCAGCGCGATCTGCCTTTGCGCGCGCGACAACATCCTCACCGGGTTCGTCGGCGTAACTGCGTGCCATTTCTCTTACCTTTCGCTTTCAGCAGGGCGGACAGGACTCGAACCTGCAACCTGCGGTTTTGGAGACCGCTGCTCTACCAATTGAGCCACCGCCCTTGGTGCATCCCTTGTGGATACTCGGCAGCGGCACAAGCCGAATTCACGATTCTCGAAGGCCCCTTCACAAGAGCACGCACCCAAGCTTTTTTACTTGCGTTTTAGGCGCACGAAATCATGGCTTATGTCAACCACCATCCGTAAGTGTAGGCGACAAAGGACTCAGGTAGCAAAGCCGGAGGCCTCGTCTAGGCTGGAGGGGTGACCAGCGCAAACCGCATCTCGCGTCGAATCTCCGCGATCGCCGAATCCGCCACCCTCAAGGTGGACGCCAAAGCCAAGGCGTTGCAGGCTGCCGGCCGCCCCGTCATTAGTTTTGCGGCCGGAGAACCCGACTTCCCCACACCGGAGCACATCGTTGAGGCGGCCGTTATCGCCGTGCGTGACCCCAAGAACCATCGCTACACCCCGGCGGCTGGTCTTCCCGAACTCCGCGAGGCTATTGCCGAGAAGACGAAGCGTGATAGCGGACTTGCCATCGATGCCTCTCAGGTGGTGGTGACCAACGGCGGCAAGCAGGCCGTGTACCAGGCGTTCGCCACGCTCCTCGATCCGGGCGATGAGGTCATCGTGCCCACGCCCTATTGGACGACCTATCCCGAAGCTATCAAGCTGGCCGGCGGAGTGCAGGTCGACGTGTTTGCGGGTGCCGATCAGGAGTACCTGGTCACGGTCGACCAACTTGAGGCCGCCCGCACCCCGCGTTCAAAGGTTCTTCTTTTTGTGTCACCGTCAAACCCCACGGGTGCCGTGTATGCCCCCGAGCAGGTTCGCGCCATTGGCGAATGGGCTGATGCTCACGGACTGTGGGTCATCACCGATGAGATCTACCAGAACCTCACCTATGACGGCGTGCGCGCGGTCTCCATTGTGGAAGCCGTCCCCTCGCTGGCCGACCGCACGATCCTTGTCAATGGCGTTGCCAAGACCTACGCCATGACCGGATGGCGCTTGGGATGGATGGCCGGACCGGCGGATGCCATGAAGGCGGCCGCCAACCTTCAGTCGCACCTCAGTAGCAACGTGTCGAACATCTCGCAGCGGGCAGCCCTCGCCGCCCTCACCGGCCCTCAGGACTGCGTGGCCGAGATGCTCGCCGCATTCAATCGACGTCGTCAGGTCATCGTGAGCGAGCTCAACAAGATTCCCGGCGTTGTTACCCCCAACCCGAAGGGCGCGTTTTACGTCTACCCCGACGTCTCCGGCCTGCTCGGTAAGTCATGGGGCGGTGTGACGCCCACCACGTCACTCGAACTCGCCGACCTGATTCTTGATCAGGCAGAGGTCGCGGCGGTTCCCGGTGAGGCGTTCGGCCCCAGCGGGTACCTGCGCTTCAGCTACGCACTGGGTGACGGCCCGCTGCTCGAAGGTGTGCAGAGACTTCAGAAGCTTTTCTCCTAAAGGCTGAATCCCACGAGGGTGGGCTCGGGCAAGAGGAGCACCCCGAACGACGACTGCACCATGGCCTGCACGTACTTCGCCAACTGAAACACGTCGTCTGCCGTGGCCGAACCACGATTGGTCAGGGCGAGCGCGTGCTTGCTCGAGATGGCGGCTCCCGAACCCGGCAGGGAAAATCCTTTGCGCACACCGGATTGTTCGATGAGCCACGCAGCACTGAGCTTGACGGCGCGAGGCGACGTCGCCAGGGGAGGCACGTCTTCGCCCGGCGCAAGGTAGCGCGGGGGCTCTTCGTCGCCCACCGGAAAGCGCGGCGCCTCTGCCGGCAAGGTGCGTGAAAAACGTTCGCTCACGATGGGGTTCACAAAGAACGACCCCACGCTGAACGTGTCCGGATCGTTGGCGTCGAGCACCATTCCCTTGCTCCGTCGAAGCTCGAGCACACGATCGCGCACGGCGCCCAGCGGTTCTGAGGCGCCCATCGCGACGCCGAGTGCGCTGGCCAGCTGCTCGAACATGAGGGGACGGGAGAGGGCTTCCGGACCGTTACCCACGCGGTGAAGGGCGAACGTGATGTCGAGGACAATTCCGCGGCGGCCGTTCTTCAGAATCGAGTGACGAAAAGCAAAGTCCATATCCGAGTTCGTGAGCGTGACCACCTCGTCGCGGGCTTCGTCCCAGAAGGTGAGGCTGTGCACGACGTCGGACAATTCCTGGCCATAAGCGCCAATGTTCTGCACGGGTGCGCCGCCGACGGTGCCCGGGATACCCGACATGGCCTCCACTCCACCGAGACCGTTGCGCACCGCCCAGGAAACGAAGTCGTCCCAGGAATGGCCGGCCTCGACGTGCACCAACGTATGTTCGGCGCCCTCGCTCTCAATATGGATGCCCTCCGACAGAATGCGAATCACGGTGCCAGCGAAGTCCACGTCGGCGACCAGCAGGTTGGATCCGCCGCCTAGAGCAAGCCACTCGTCACCTTCCCGGCGTGCAGCAGAACCCGCGGCCACAATCTCGTCGGCACTGCGGGCGTCAACCCACCGGCGAGCGCCACCCCCCACGCGGAGGGTTGTGAGCTCGGCAAACGTTGTCACGATCTGCCTCAGGCCGTGGGTGCCAGCGACACGAGAACTTGAGCTTTGCCCAGCACCGTGTCGCCGTTGAACGTGACCGTGAGGTCGATGCGCGCCGTCTGATCTTCGGGACTGACAGATCCCACCTTGGCCAACACCGTGATTTCGGCGCCCTCGGACGGGTCTACCAAAACGGGCCGCGTAAATTTCACTTGATATCCACGCACGCGACCGGGGTCACCAATCCACTCGACGACCGGTTGCACCGAAACGCCCATGGTGAGCATGCCGTGTGCGAGAACGCCGGGAAGCCCGACGGACACAGCCACGTCGTCGCGGTAGTGAATGGGGTTGAAGTCACCCGAGGCTCCGGCATAGCGCACGAGCGAATCACGCGTGAAGCGATAAGTGGCGGTCGCCACCTCCTCGCCGACAGTCAACTGTTCCACGGCGATCATACGTCATCCGCCCTCACTACGAGCGTGGACGTGGCGGTCACGACGTGCGCACCCGTTGCGTCCGTGATCTGGCTGACTGCCGTCACCATGCTGTTGCCAGCCAGCGACTTCACCGATTCGACCGTGAGCACGGCCGTCAGTTCGTCGCCGGCCACGATGGGGCGGGTAAAGGTAAAGTCCTGGCTGCCGTGAACGACCCGTGAGAAATCGATGTTTGCCCCGGGCATCGCCAGCAATTGGGCGAGAGTCTTCTCTTGCACGACAACGGCAAACGTGGGCGGGGCCACAATGTCGGTGTAGCCCGCCGCTCGAGCAGCCGCCACATCCGTGTGGATAGGGCTGGTGGCCATGACGGCACGGGCAAACTCGCGCACCTTCTCGCGGCCCACCGCGTAGGGCTCTGTCGGCTCACACGAACGGCCAACAATGTCGGGGTTTACTGCCACGAAACCAGTCTACTTACGCCACCGGCACGAGAGGCCAGACCCGCGAACGGGCTGACGTGTTGCCCGTCGGCAGAACTACCGTCAGGGAAACCCCCGAAGTCGTGCTGTGGAACGTGACTTCGGTAGCCAGATTCTCGATCAGAATCGTGCCGAGTCCCGGGGTGGCGTCGGAATCGCGTGGTCGGCCATCATTGGTCAGGGTGAACAGAACTTCATGACTGCTCCGCATGTCCAGCGCGAGAGCCATGGCGTGGGCGCGTCCGTGTTTGATGGCGTTGGTGGCAAACTCACCCGCGATGTCGCGAATGGCGCGCATCACCACGCGGTCGCGTTCAATGGCCGCACGCGTTGCTCCCGAATATGTGGATTGCACGTCGAGGACGCCCAGCCAGCGGTCGGAGAGTTCTGTGCACAGGTGATGCAACGTTTCTGGCCCCGAAGGTGCCTTCATGAGATCAACGCTGTCGCTGAGGATGGTGCGAATTTCGTCGATGGCCGCCTGAGTGTCGCCACCGGATTCGATGACCTGTTTGAGGCGAAAGGCGGAGGCCAAGAGGGTGCCCTGAATATCCCGGTGCAGGGTGGAAGACAACTCCTGTTGCTCCTGCCAGATAAGCGCGTTGGCGCGAGCGAGCTCCCAGCGAAGAGCGTCGTTGAGCTGAACCGTGTTGCGCAACACGTCTGCGCGAGCGGCCTGGATTCCAATGGGAATAATGAGCATCCAACACAGGAGCGGCGAGAGCACGGTGACATACAGGATGCTCGACCACGAAAATCCACCCGACCATACGTGGAACAGCGTGAAGGACAAGCCCAGCGTCACGCCCAGAGCGGCGAATGTCAGGGTGATGAGCGCCACACGAGCTGGCACACGGAGTTTGGAGTACCGACGCCGCGCATCGATTCGGCCCAGACCCAAGAAGAGATATATGGCAGCGACCAAGACGGCACTGGCTAACAGTCCCATCCACACACCGAGTCCAAAGATGAGTGGTGGCGTTGCCAACAAGAGGCTGAGGACGCTGGTGAAGCTCGGGCGATAGGGATCAACCGTTGTGGCCAACGCCACGACGTCGGATACGCGAACTCTCGAACGGAGAGGCGGAGAAGCCTCTTCGGGAAACACGCGCGGGTTCTTGTGCAGGTCATGACTGATCGGCCTGACAACTCCTTCCGACACACTCAACAGCGTGTCCACCACCTCTTGGGCGCTGGCCGCGGTCTTCTTCGGTCGCAAGATTGCTCGCATCGCTTCGTCCACGGTCTCGCGCACCCCGCGCAGGAGTTCCGCTCGCACCGCTGCTAGCTCTTGAGTGCTTCGCTCCAACAAGCTCCGCAGGCGCTGCTCGGACTTGCGCATGAGCACCAGGTCGCGCCGATAGTTCTTGGCATCATTCACCACGATTGACGCAAGAGAAAAGAGAGCCAGACCGGTGAAGAAGCCCGCCACGATCCGGAAGCCCAGCTGAGGGGTCTCGGGTACGCCAGCGACCGACGTCATCCATTCAACAAGGACTGCCCGCCCCGCCTCGAGGAGGCCAAATGCGAGGAGCACCAGAATCGAGCGAACCCGGCCCTCCCGCACCCAGCGGAGGGCCAAACCGACGAGCAAGAAAAGGGCGAAGGAAAAGAAGAATGCCCGGCCGCCGATGACCAGCCA
>CAIVOR010000212.1 GCA_903907615.1 uncultured Microbacteriaceae bacterium
CGAAATGGGCCACGACACGACGAAGGCGCGTCCCACCACGTCGCTCACCGCCGCGAAGCCGTGTCCGGGCTTGTCCACGTTGAATCGCGAATCGAGAGAGTTGTAGCGATTGTCACCCATCACCCAGAGCGAATTGGCGGGAACGGTGACGTTGAAGTCCACCTCAGACGCCTTGGTGACCCCCTCGGGAAGTTTGATGTACGGCTCAACCAGTGGAGTGCCATTGACCGTCAGCTGACCCGTGGGCGTGCAACAGACGACAGTGTCGCCCGGCAGGCCGATGACGCGCTTGATGAGGTGACCATCGTTGTCGGGCGACGCGAGGCCGAACAGTGAGAGGACCCACTCCCACCCTTGCTGTGCCGGCGACTGTTCAACCGGTGCGCGACCGGGAAGCCAGCCACCGGGATCTTTGAAGACGATCACGTCGCCGTGCGCGAGCGGCACGATGTCGGGAACCAGCTCGTTGACAATCACCTTGTCGGCCAGGTTCTGATTGGGATTGCCAATCAGCGTGTTTTCCATGGACGCCGAGGGAATGTAGAACGAACGGATGAGAAACGTCTTGACCAGGAACGACACCACCACAGCAATCGCCAAAATCACCAGGACGTCGCGGAGGAACATCACGAAAGCCATTCCCGGAGAGCGCTGGACCTTGGGCTTCTTTCCGGGTGGGGTGACAACGGCGTCGGTGGACGGTGAGTCAGTCGGCATTGACGGCCGTTCTTGTCGTGGGCGGAAAGGTCACGCTCAGTCTACGAGGGAGTGGGGTGTGAGAAGCCTGAAGAAAAGCCCGGCAACACCTTCGTGTCGTCGGGCTTTTCACAGTCTTGAGGAGCGCAGACTAGTTGTCGCGCAGCTCCTTGATCTTGGCCTTCTTGCCGCGCAGCTTGCGCAGGTAGTACAGCTTGGCGCGACGCACGTCACCGCGGGTCACGACCTCGATCTTGTCGATGACCGGCGAGTGAACGGGGAACGTACGCTCCACACCCACCTGGAAGCTGACCTTGCGAACGATGAACGTTTCGCGGACTCCGTGACCGTTGCGCGAGATAACAACGCCCTGGAAAACCTGGATACGAGAGCGGTTGCCCTCAATGATGTTTACGTGAACCTTGACGGTGTCGCCAGGGCGGAAGTCGGGGATGTCGCTCCGCAGGCTGGCCTTGTCTAGGGCATCAAGAATGTGCATGATTTTTCGCTCTCTGTGACCGCTACAGGTCGAACACGGGTTAGGGATATTTCAGGAGGCATGCCCGTATCGCGGGATTCGACTCCCCCTGTAGCAGGAGTCGCGCGAGGCACAGTTCTTAAGTGTGCCAGATGGATGACGGATGGGCGAATCGTCGCGCAGACGTGTCGCGCTGCGCGCGCTCAGTCAACGGGTGCTCAGTCTTCGTCGGGCATGAGATCGGGCCGAATCGCGCGCGTTCGTTCGACCTGTTGCTCATGACGCCACGCGGCGATGGCCCCGTGATTACCCGAGAGCAGAATGTCCGGCACATCGAGCTCGCGCCACGTGGCGGGCTTGGTGTAACTGGGGTACTCGAGCAGGCCATCCTCGTGGCTTTCCTCCGTGAGTGAGGCGGGATTGCCCACGACACCCGGAACAAGTCGACCAATGGCCTCAATCATGGCCATGGCAGCGACCTCGCCGCCGTTGAGCACGTAGTCGCCGAGGGAAATCGGCACGACCCGCACCCGGGTCGCAAAGTGGTCGGCCACGCGTTGGTCGATGCCCTCGTAGCGACCACACGCAAAGATCAGGTGTGACGCGGCCGAGAGTTCGCGGGCCATCTTCTGAGTGAACGGCTGTCCGGCGGGAGTCGGCACAATGAGCACAACATCGTCGTGGTCGGTGTTGTCGCCGAGGAGAGAGTCGAGAGCCTCACCCCACGGTTCCGGCTTCATCACCATTCCCGCGCCGCCACCGTAGGGCGTGTCATCGACCGTGTGATGCACGTCGTGCGTGAAATCGCGCAGGTTGGTCACGCCAAATTCGAGGATGCCCTTCTCGCGAGCTTTGCCCACGAGCGACACATCGAGCACGTCAAAGAACTCGGGAAATATGGTGACGACGTCAATCCGCATTGTCGGCGGTTTCTTCGTTGACGCCTTCTTGGTTGGCGGTTTCTGCGGCGACGTCGTCATCGCCGGTCGAGTCGTCATCAAGGTCTTCGAACAATCCGCCCGGCGGAGTCACCGTGACCGTCTTCGCCGCGATGTCGACGGCGGGGACGATGGCCGACACGAATGGCACCATCACCTCACCCTTATCGGTGGCGACAACGAGCAGGTCTTGGGCCGGGAAGTGGTCGACCCGCGAAACGGTGCCGACGGGGGTGCCGTCGCGCATAACGGTGAGACCGACGAGCTGGTGGTCGTACCAGGCGTCAGGCTCATCGGGGCTGAGTTCGGTGTCGACGTCGATCCAGAGAATGGCGCGGGCGAGCGTTTCGGCTTGTGTGCGGTCGGTGACATCGACGAAGAAGCCCACCGCCGTGCCGTTGTACCAGCGCATCTCGGCCAGCGTCAGGTTCTTGCCGTGCCACGGCGACTCTTCGGGAACCTGAAGAGTAAAGGTGGCTCCGGGCACAAAGCGCTTGTCCGGCTCGTCGGTGTAGAGCTCAATCTTGAGCGCACCCTTGAGGCCGTGAGCCTTGGTGAGTCGACCGACCCGCAACTGCGAGCGGTGCTCTGGCGCCACCTTAGGCGTCGGTGTCGACCACGTCGACACGAACGGAGCGACCGCCGGAAAGCGCATTAACGACCGTGCGGATTGACTTGGCCGTGCGGCCCGACCGGCCGATGACGCGACCCAGGTCTTCGGGGTGCACGTGAATCTCGAGGAGGTCGCCGCGGTTGGTCTGGCTGGATACCACGCGCACGTCGTCCGGGTGATCAACGATCGCCTTGACAACGTGCGCGAGGGCATCAGCAAGCATGGTGATTACTACTCTGCGGGAGCTTCTTCGGCTGCCTCAGGGGCGGCCTCTTCGGCGGGTGCCTCGGCAGCAGCTTCAGCAGCAGGAGCTTCTTCGACAACGGCGGCCTCTTCAGCGGCCTCCGCAACGATGTCCGTAGCGGCCTCAGCGGCAGCTTCGGGGGTGGCCACGTTCTCGTCGGCAGCAGTCTCGGCTACAACCTCAGCAGCAACCTCTTCGGCAACCTCAGCCTTGACGACCTTCTCCACCTTGGGGCGAAGGACGGGCTTCTTCTTGGCGTCCATCTGGAACGGAACCTTGGGCTCGGCCAGCTTGACGGTGTTCTTGGCGTCTTTGTCGCCCTTGAACTTGCCCCAGTCACCCGTGAGCTTGAGGAGCGCGGCAACCTGCTCGGTCGGCTGTGCGCCAACGCTGAGCCAGTACTGGGCGCGCTCAGACTTGACCTCGATGACCGAGGGGTCGGCGGTGGGGACGTAGCGTCCGATTTCTTCAATCACGCGACCATCGCGCTTGGTGCGCGAGTCGGCGACAACGATGCGGTAGTGCGGCGCACGGATCTTGCCCATGCGCTTCAAACGAATCTTTACAGACACAATTCTCCTGAATGCGAAAGAAGGGGTGAACTGAGAAGTCGTGGGCGTGGGGACACTGAGACGAAGTTCGGAGGGGTTTTGGTTGGCTTCTGATAGAGGGTCGGAAACCAGCAAAACACGTGCTCTCTATAGTGTCAGAAACCGCGAGAAGACGCCAATCGTGGGTTAGCGGCCGCCCAGCATTTTCTGCATGTCGGCGAGTTCTTCGGCGCTCATTTCGCCAACGCCACCGGCTTCCTTCATGGCGCCGCCGAGACCAAATCCGGCACCCGAACCACTCGATGAACGCTGCCCGAGGGCGGCGTTTTCCGCAGCTCGTTTTGCCGGGTTTCCCGACTTCGAGGTCTTCTTCTTTTGCGCCTTCGGGCGCGCGCCACCGATCGCTCCAGGGATCGGTCCCATACCGGGAACCTGGGGAACCTTGCCGTTGGCCACCGACTTCATCATCTTGGCGGCCTGTTCGAAGCGGTTAACGAGCGCGTTGACATCGGTGACCGTCATGCCCGAACCGTTAGCGATGCGCAGACGACGCGAGCCATTGAGCAGGCGGGAATTGCGACGTTCCGCCGGGGTCATCGAGCGGATGATGGCTTCGGTGCGCGTTATCTCGCTCTCGTCGAAATTGTCGAGCTGAGCCTTCATCTGGCCCGCGCCCGGAAGCATGCCCATCATTTTCTTGATGGAGCCCATGTTCTTGAGCTGCTGCATCTGGTCGAGGAAGTCTTCGAGGGTGAACGTCTCGGTGGCGATTTTCTCGGCAACCTTGGCCGTCTCTTCGGCATCGAAGGTCTGCTGCGCCTGTTCGATGAGCGTGAGGATGTCACCCAAATCGAGGATGCGGTTGGCCATGCGATCGGGGTGGAACGGCTCGAAATCGTCGAGCGATTCACCCGTGGACGCGAACATGATGGGCCGCTCGGTGGCGGAGACCACCGAGAGTGCGGCCCCACCGCGCGCGTCACCGTCGAGCTTGGTGAGCACGACACCGGTGAAGTCGACACCCTTTTGGAAGGCCTCGGCGGTGGCCACGGCATCCTGACCGATCATGGCGTCGATGACAAAGAGCACCTCATCGGGCGATGTGGCCTTGCGAATGTCGGCGGCTTCCTTCATCAGCTCGGCGTCGACACCAAGTCGACCGGCGGTGTCGATGATGACAACGTCGTACATCTTGTCGGTGGCGTACTTGAGGGAATCCTTGGCGACCTTGACCGGGTTGCCCTTGCCGTTGCCGGGTTCGGGTGCGTAGATGGCGACACCGGCGTTGCCGGCCACCACCTCGAGCTGGGTCACGGCGTTGGGACGCTGAAGGTCACACGCGACGAGCAGCGGGGTGTGCTTCTCTTTGGCGAGCCACTTGGCGAGCTTGCCGGCGAGGGTGGTCTTACCTGAACCCTGGAGGCCGGCGAGCATGATGACGGTGGGGGGCTTCTTGGCAAACTCAATGCGGCGCTGTTGCCCACCGAGAATCGTGACCAGTTCGTCGTTGACAATCTGAACGACCTGTTGCGCGGGGTTGAGGGCCTTGCTGATCTCGTCGCTCAGTGCGCGTTCGCGAACGGCCGCCTGGAAATACTTAACGACCGTGAGCGACACATCGGCATCGAGC
>CAIVOR010000213.1 GCA_903907615.1 uncultured Microbacteriaceae bacterium
ACGGTCGACAACGCCCTTCGGCATTCGGCCGGCGTTCGAACGGCCGATGTTCCCCCCAGTTTTGGAGACGCCTAGTGGCCGAACTGGTGACCACGGCAGCGAAACTGGATGCCTGGCGCGCGACGATACCGGGCAAGCGCGTGGCGTTTGTCCCCACCATGGGCGCTCTTCACGAAGGGCACATTCGTCTCGTGGAGCGCGCGGCCGAGATCGCAGACGCGGTGGTCGTGTCAATTTTTGTGAACCCCACCCAGTTCGGCAAGGGGGAAGATTTTGAGCGGTACCCGCGCACGTTGGAGAACGATCTCGCCCTGCTCGGCGATCTGGCAGACGTGGTTTATGCGCCGAGCGTCGAGGACGTGTACCCACCGGATGATCCCCCCGTCGTCACGAGTGCGGGACCAGCCGGGGCCGGTTTCGAGGGAGCGTCGCGACCGGGTCACTTTGACGGCATGCTCACCGTGGTCAATCGCCTGTTCGACATCGTGCGGCCCGATGTTGCCGTGTTCGGGCAGAAGGATGCGCAGCAGGTGTTTCTCGTGAAACGTCTGGCTGCCGAGCGCGGCTCACCGGAGATTGACGTCGTTCGCACGGTGCGCGAAGACGACGGCCTCGCACGTTCGAGCCGCAATCGGTATCTCAGCGCCGAGGACCGCGCCGCCGCGGTCGCTGTGCCCGCCGCGGTATGGGCCGTGGCCCGCGACATTGAGGCCGGAGTGAGTGCCGCACTGGCGTCCGGTCGTGCCGTTCTGGCTTCGCAGCCGCTGGCTAGACTTGATTATCTGGAGTTAGTGAGTCCGACGGACTTCACCCCCGTGGGCGAAGACTTTCACGGAGTCGCCACGCTCGTGGTGGCGGCTCGGTTTGGCAACACACGCTTGCTCGATACCGAAACGATCACCGTTCCCTAATCCCCGCAACCCCCACCAAGCCAAAGGCCCAAGCCCGATGAGTGACAACGAGACGACGCCCCCAAACGCGGCGACGCCCGACGACGAGCGGGAGCTGACCGCCGAAGAGGTCTTTGAACAGAAGGCCGTTCGACTGGCCAAGCGCGAGCGACTTAACGAGCTGGGCCTCGAGGCATACCCGGTGGCCGTTCCCGTCACCGACAGCATCCCGCACGTTCGCGAACGCTTTGGCGGCCTCGAGGCCGATGCCACGACGGGTGTGACCGTAGGTGTTGCCGGTCGTGTGGTTCATCTGCGCAACACGGGAAAGTTGTGTTTTGCGAGCCTTCAGTCCGGCGACGGTTCGCGCCTGCAGGCCATGATTTCACTCGCCGAGGTGGGCGAGGAATCTCTCGAGCTCTGGAAGGAACTGGTCGACCTCGGTGACCACCTGTTCGTATCGGGCGAGGTCATCTCGAGCCGACGGGGCGAGCTCTCCATCATGGCAACCGCCTGGAAGGTAGCCGCCAAGGCCCTTCTGCCTTTGCCCAACCTGCACAAAGAGTTGAGCGAAGAGACACGCGTGCGGTCGCGATACCTCGACCTGATTGTTCGCGACCAGGCACGGGCCACGGTGCTCACGCGCGCCGCGGCCGTCTCGTCGCTTCGAGCCACATTCGCAGCCCTCGACTTCGTCGAGGTGGAGACTCCCATGCTGCAGGTGATGCACGGCGGTGCCGCCGCCCGTCCGTTCGCCACGCACTCCAACGCCTTCGACATGGAACTGTTCTTGCGCATCGCTCCCGAGCTCTTTCTCAAGCGCGCGGTCGTGGGCGGCATCGATCGCGTTTATGAGATCAACCGCAATTTTCGTAACGAGGGCGCTGACTCAACCCACAGCCCCGAGTTCGCAATGCTCGAAGCGTATGAGGCCTACGGCGACTACACGTCGATCGCCGGCTTGACTCAGCGGCTGATTCAGGAGGCGGCCGTCGCCGTTTCGGGGAGTCACCAGGTCACGTGGGCCGACGGAACGGTTTACGACCTGGGTGGCGAGTGGGACCGCCTGAGCCTCTATCACTCGCTCGCGCAGGCAGCGGGCGTGGAAATCACCCCCGAGACGTCGGTGGCCGAACTTCAGAAAATCGCCGGCAAGGTGGGTGTTGAAGTGTCGTCGCCCAACCACGGCAAGTTGGTCGAAGAACTGTGGGAGCACTTCGTTAAGCCGGGTCTCACCTCGCCCACGTTTGTCATGGACTTCCCCGTGGAAACCAGCCCGCTCACGCGCGAGCACCGCAGCATCCCCGGCGTGGTTGAAAAGTGGGACCTCTATGTGCGTGGATTCGAACTCGCCACGGGATACTCCGAGCTGGTTGACCCGGTGGTGCAGCGTGAGCGATTCATGCAGCAGGCCGTCCAAGCCGCAGCGGGTGACGAAGAGGCCATGCGCCTCGATGAGGAATTCCTGCGTGCCCTCGAGCACGGCATGCCCCCCTCGGGCGGCATGGGCATGGGTATCGATCGTTTGCTG
>CAIVOR010000214.1 GCA_903907615.1 uncultured Microbacteriaceae bacterium
GACCATCGCTTCCGCGAAGGACATCGAACTCCGATGTCGTGCCCTGATAGGACACCGTGACTTTGTCACCCGTGGGGCGCGCGCCGTTGTCTGACACCCAAGACTCCTTTAAGACCAGCCGGTTAAGCTTCACCCGATTCGACGCCGTTTGTGACGACCTCGCGTGGGATGTTCCTAAGCCTATTGCCTGAGTCGAACGCCGAAAAACATTCGATTCGACGGGTTGGAAGGCTACGCCGTCAGTCGGGCGACCGCTGCGTCAATCCGGTCGTCGGGCGCGGTCAACGAGAGCCGGATGTGCTGAGGAAAGTGGTCGCCGTAGAAGTGTCCCGGACCGCCCAGAATGCCCAGTTCGGCCAATCGTGCAATCGATTCCCACGCGTCTCGACCCTCCGTCAGCCAGAGATAAAGACCGGCCTCGCTGCCCTCGATGGTGAACCCGGCCGCGGTCAGCGCCGGCACGAGAGCGGCTCGGCGGAGACGGTACAGTTCTTTCTGCGCCGCCACATGCACCTCGTCACCGAGCGCCACCGTCATCGCCGCCTGAACGGGTGCGGGAACCATCATTCCGGCGTGCTTGCGCACCACCAGCAGCCTCTCGATCAGAGCCGAATCTCCCGCGATAAACGCCGCACGATAGCCGGCCAGATTCGACTGCTTGCTCAACGAATACGCGCACAGGATGTTGGTGAGGTCACCGCCCGTGACCCGCGAATCGAGAACGCTCGGGATGGGCTGAGCGTCCCAGGGTGCGTCCCACCCCAGTTCGGCGTAGCACTCGTCGGAGATGATGATGGCCCCGAGTTCACGTGCGCGAGCGACGCGTTCGCTGAGCTGCTGAACCGTGAGAACTCGGCCGTCGGGGTTGCCGGGTGAATTGACCCACACCAGCCGCGTGTTGGCCGGCCACTGCGCCGGATCGTCTTCGGCGAGTGCCGACACGTCGGCCAGTGCCGCTCCCAGTGCGTACGTGGGGTAGGCCGCCCGCGGATGCACCACGAGATCGTCACCGCCCAGGCCCAGCATGTAGGGCGCCCAGGCCACGAACTCTTTCGACCCGATGGTCGGCAACACGTTGTCGATGCCTAGGCCGGTCACCCCGCGACGGCGAGCAAACCACTCGACAATCGCCTCACGCAAGAGTGGCGTTCCAACCGTCGTGGGGTAAGCGTGGGCGTCGGTGGCTTCCGATAGGGCCCGGCGCACCACTTCTGGCGTGGGATCGACGGGCGAACCAATCGAGAGGTCAATGAGGCCGTCGGGATGTTCTGCCGCACGCTGGGCGTAGGGAGCCATCGCATCCCACGGGTACTCGGGAAGATCTCCCAGCATGAGTTACTGCGCCTGGGGCGGAAGAACCGACACCACGGGGTGATCGCTCTTGATGACGCCGACCTTGGCAGCACCGCCCGGTGAACCAATCTCGTTGAAGAACTCAACGTTGGCCTTGTAGTAATCGGCCCACTGCTCGGGAAGATCGTCTTCGTAGTAGATGGCCTCAACGGGACACACCGGCTCGCAGGCACCACAGTCGACACACTCATCGGGGTGGATGTAGAGCATGCGGTCACCCTCGTAGATGCAATCAACCGGGCACTCATCAATGCAGGCGCGGTCCTTGACATCGACGCAGGGCAGGGCGATGACGTAGGTCACGAAGGTCTCCTTGAGGGTGGTTCTTGGTGACTCGAGTCTACCGACGCCGAGGCGCCGGAAGAGCGATGACCACGACAAAGATGAGCGAGGGCAGGGCGGCCCAGAGGGTGCCCACGAGGTTTCCTGGAACAATCACGCCGCCGCCGGGACCCGGCAACGACAGCAGCATGTTGGCGACGACAACACCAATGGCTCCGAAGAGGGCCAGCAACCGGGTGTCAC
>CAIVOR010000215.1 GCA_903907615.1 uncultured Microbacteriaceae bacterium
CTGCGACTGGCGATAGGGCTCGTGGGGGCCGCCCACGTCAATGCCCTCGTCCCAGTTCAGTCCCAGCCAGTTGAGGGCATCGATGATCTGCTCGTAGCTCTCTTCGCTATCGCGCGCCTCATCGGTGTCTTCGATGCGAAAGATGAACGTGCCGCCCGTGTGCCGCGCGAAGGCCCAGTTGAACAGGGCCGTGCGAATGAGGCCCACGTGGGGGGTGCCGGTGGGCGACGGGCAAAAGCGTACGCGCACATCGCTTCCCGATGCCTGCGTGACCGGATAATTGGTCATGCGTCAAGCCGAGTGAGCCACCCGTGGCGATCGGGCAGTCGGCCATACTGAATATCGGTGAGTTCCTTGCGCAGGCTCATGGTGAGCTCACCCGCGGGCGCGCCTGCGTCGCCGATACTGAGGTCGCGGCCCAGCAGTTGGCAAATCGGCGTGATGACCGCAGCCGTACCGCACGCAAACACCTCGGTGATCTCACCGCTCTCGACACCGTCTTGCCACTCCTGAATCGACACGTGACGCTCTTCAACCTCGAGTCCGCGATCACGTGCGAGTGTGAGGATGCTGTCGCGCGTGATTCCCTCAAGAATCGTTCCCGTGAGTGCCGGCGTGACGAGCTTTCCGTTCTTGTGAACGAAGAAGACGTTCATTCCGCCCAGTTCGTCGATGTGCGTACCCGTCTCGGCATCGAGGAAGAGCACCTGAGCGCACCCGTTCTCATACGCCTCGACCTGTGGGAGCAGCGACGACGCGTAGTTTCCCCCGCACTTGGCCGAACCCGTTCCACCGCGTCCCGCGCGGGAGAAGTCTTCGGTGAGCCAAATCTTGACGGGTGCCACGCCCTGAGTAAAGTAGGCGCCGGCCGGGCTGGCAATCAGCATGTAGCTCACGCGGTGCGCGGCGCGCACGCCCAAGAACACCTCGTTGGCGATCATGAAGGGGCGAAAGTACAGGCTCGTCTCGGGGGCCGACGGCACCCAATCGCCGTCGACGGCGATGAGCTGCTTGAGCGACTCAATGAAGTCGGGCACCGACAACTCGGGGAGGGCTAGTCGATGCGCCGAGCGCTGCATGCGACGTGCATTGGCCTCGGGGCGGAACGTCCAGATCGAACCGTCGGCGTGGCGGTAAGCCTTGAGTCCCTCAAAAACCTCTTGCCCGTAGTGCAAGACGGCAGCGGCCGGGTCGAGAGTGAGCGGACCGTAGGGCGTGACGCGGGCGTCGTGCCAGCCTTGATCAATCGCCCAGTCGATGGTGACCATGTGATCGGTGAAGTGCTTACCGAACCCAGGGTCGGCCAAGATCTCTTCGCGTTCCATCTCGTGACGCATGGCGGCACTCGGCGTGAGCGCAAAGCTGAGCGGGAAGGTGGTCTCGTCCACGTTCGACAGTTTGTCCGGCGTCATTGCACGGCCCTCCGTTTTACTGCAGTCGGGCGAGGATGGCGTCGCCAACCTCGCTGGTTGTGCGGGCACCAGCACCGCGATCTGTGACGTCGGCCTCAACTGCGGCCTGAATTCGGGCGGCCGCATCCGAGTGCCCAAAGTGCTCGAACAGCATGGCCACCGACAGGATGGCGGCTGTGGGGTCGGCCTTCTTCTGGCCCGCGATGTCGGGAGCCGAACCGTGCACCGGTTCAAACATGCTCGGGAACACATTCTCGTGGTTGATGTTCGCGCTGGCGGCCAGACCGATACCGCCACTGATGGCGCCGGCGAGGTCGGTGATGATGTCGCCAAACAGGTTGTCGGTCACGATCACGTCGAAGCGCGAGGGATCCGTGACAAAGAAAATGGTGGCGGCATCGATGTGCAGGTAGTCGACCTCGATCTGCGGATACTCGGCCGCGACCTTCTCCACGACCCACGTCCACAGCTGGCCCGCGCTGGTGAGCACGTTGGTCTTGTGCACCCACGTGAGCTTCTTGCGCGGACGCTTGGTGGCCAGGTCGAACGCGTAGCGCACCACGCGCTCCACGCCATAGGCGGTGTTGATCGACACTTCGGTGGCGACCTCGTGCGGGGTGTCGGAGCGGAAGCGCCCGCCGTTGCCGGCGTAAGGCCCCTCGGTTCCCTCGCGTACAACCACGAAGTCGACCACACCGGGGTTAGCCAGCGGGGTCTCAATCTCGGGGTACACCTTGGTGGGGCGCAGGTTGATGTACTGGTCCATCGAGAAGCGCAGCTTGAGCAGCAGACCGCGTTCGATGATGCCAGCGGGAATCCTGGGGTCATTGGGCTTGCCACCCACGGCACCCAACAGAATGGCGTCGTTCTCGGCAATGGCCGCCAGATCGGCGTCGCTCAAGACGTCGCCGGTGGCGAGGTAGCGCTCGGCACCGAGTACGAAGTGGGTCTTGTCAAACGTGACGCCGGCGCCCGGGGCCACGGCGTCGAGCACGCGCACAGCCTGATCAATCACTTCGGGGCCGATGCCGTCTCCGGGGATCACAGCAAGTTTGATGGTTTGCGCCATGGCGTTACTCCGTAATGTCAATCTCGAGCATGACGTCGGCCTCGATGGCCGCGCGCACCGTGTCGAGCAGTGTGGCCGGAACGGGCGAATCAACCGTGAGCACACTCAGCGCCTGGCCGCCCTGCTTTTCGCGGGCAATCTGCATGCCCGCGATGTTAATCTTGGCGTCGCCAAACTCCTTGCCGTAGACGGCAACGATTCCCGGACGATCCGTGTACTGCATGATGATGAGGTGCTGGTCGATCGGGACATCGACCTCGTAGCCATTGATATCAACGATTTTTTCAACCTGCTTGGTGCCCACGAGTGTGCCGCCCACCTGAACCTGCGTGCCGTCGCTGAGCGCTCCGCGAATGCTGAGCAGGTTGCGGTAGTTGGGCGACTCCGACTCGACCGTCAGGCGCACCTCGATGCCGCGCTGCTCGGCCAAGAGTGGCGCGTTGACGTACGAGACGGTCTCGCTCACCACGTTGGTAAAGATTCCCTTGAGGGCGGCCAGCTTGAGCACCTTTACGTCGTGCTCGGCAATCTCGCCGCGCACCTCCACCTCAACACTCGTGACGGGGCTCGACTGCGCGAGTCCGGAGAACACCTGGCCCAGCTTTTCCATGAGGGGAATACCGGGGCGAACGCTCGGATCGATTACTCCACCGGCAACGTTCACGGCGTCGGGAACCAGGTCGCCGCCGAGGGCGAGACGCACCGACTTGGCGACCGAAATGCCGGCCTTTTCCTGGGCTTCATCCGTGGAGGCACCGAGGTGCGGTGTCACGACAACATTGGGCAGGTCGAGCAGGTTGGAGCCCTTGGGCGGCTC
>CAIVOR010000216.1 GCA_903907615.1 uncultured Microbacteriaceae bacterium
AGAGCTGGGTAGTAGTCCATGAACAGGGTCACGCCGTAGGAATCGACCAAAGTTTTTTCTGTACTCATGAGCCCATCCTGCCACTCGCGCTAATCTGACGGAATGGCTGCCGATTTCGACGTGCTCATCGTGGGTGGAGGAATCAACGGCCTTACGGCCGCCGCCTACCTCGCTCGCTCGGGTCGTTCGGTGCTTGTCGTCGAGCGATCCACCGTGTGCGGCGGATCCGTTGCCGGCACACGTGAGTTCGCGGGAATCGATGTTGCTGTCTCGCCCTTCATGGCCGACCTCAGCATGCCCGAACCCCGCATTTGCCGCGATCTCGGGTTGGACTGTGCCCAAACTGCCGGGGCAACCGGCACGTTTGTCTCACTTCCGGCAACTGCCCCCGGGGGCGTTCTGCTTACCGGTGACGCGGAGAGCGACGCGGCTGCCCTCGAACGTGCAGGTCTGGGCGCGGGTGTCGGTGCCTCCGCGGCAGCGGGCTCAAACGATGTCCGCCGAATTGCGGATGCCCGCAGTGCCCTCACACGCGCGCTCGCCCCGTCAGTCACCGAACCCTTGCTGCGGCGCACCGAGGCGCGGTCGCGCCTGAGCCCGGAGCTCTGGGATGCCTTTATCGAGAGTCCCCTCGCAAACATTGTGCGCCTTGCCGTATCTGACGACACCCTCCGCGGGGCCCTCGTCGCCGAAGCCCTCACCGCGGATCACACCTTTGCCGATGACCCGTCGCTCGCGCAAAACCGAGCCTTCGTGGCTGAGGCAATTTCACAGGCGAGCCGCGACCGCGTGCCGGCCGGTGGCGGGAGCGAATTGGCACGGAGCCTCACCCACGCAGCAGTGTCGGCTGGCGCGCTCATCACCAACGGTGGCACCGTGCAACGCATCCAGCCCATGGGTGAGGCGCCCGTGCGCGTGACCTACCGGGCCGCGGGCGAGACGCGCGAGGTCACGGCCCAACGAGTGCTGGCCACCGTACCGCCGTGGACGCTCGACGAATTGCTGGGTGACGCCCATGACGCTGGGCGCCCCGAGGGGGCAACGGCCATCGCGACCCTGCTCGTCGGTCGATTGCCGCACATCCCCGGGGTCACACCGGCAGACTTGGCCTTTCGCGGAGCGTTCATCGCCAACGCGTCGGCAGAACTCCTCGATGATGCTCGGCGCCAGTACGGCGAGGGCTTTATCCCCGTCACGTTGCCGTGCATAGTTCGGGTCCCCACTCTGGCCGACCCGCGACTCCTCCCGCTCGAGCTGCGCAACTCGGGGGCCCACATCATGCAGGTCACGGCCCTGGGGCTTCCCTACTCACTCGGCGAGCGCATGCCACCCGACCTCTTTCGCGAGCGCGTCCAGAGTGGAATCCTGCGCTCTCTCTCCGCCGTCTTCGGCGAGAACATCGACGATCTCGTGCGTGCCGACGAGTTGGGGCAACCGTGTGTCCGCACCTGGACGAGCGTCGATATCGAGAGTGAGTTTGGATATCCCGGCGGACACATCCATCAGAACACGATGGCGTGGCCGTTCGTCGATGAGCACGACACCATGGATTCCCCCGCGGAACGGTGGGGCGTCAACACCCGTCACGTTCGCGTTTTTCAGGCCGGCGGTTCGGTGCGGCGCGCCGGAGCAAGCGCAGGTCTGGGCGGTTTTGCCGCGGCCATGGCGGTCTTCGAGTCCGACTCCTGACACCGGCTCTCGCGTAACCTAATCGAGCAGAAGGGCGGGTTCCTCGATTACGGCGGCAAGATCGGCGAGGAATCGGCTGGCCACATCACCATCAACCACGCGGTGGTCGAAGCTGGCGCCAATTGTTGTCACCCAGGCGGGTCGAATCTCCCCCTCGATAACCCACGGCTTCTGCTTGATCGCGCCGAGAGCAACAATTCCCACTTCGCCGGGGTTCAAGATCGGGGTACCGGTGTCCACACCGAAAACACCGATGTTGGTGATGGTGATGGTGCCCTCCTGCATATCGGCGGGCTGCGTGCGTCCGTCACGCGCATTGGTGGTGAGCGTTTCGAGGGCCTTCGCCAACTCAAGGAGGCTCATATCCTGCGCTTCTTTGACGTTGGGCACAATCAGGCCGCGAGGAGTAGCAGCCGCGACGCCCAAGTTCACGTAGTTGCGCACGATGATCTCGGTGTCAGTCCACGACGAGTTGACCGTGGGATTGCGTCGCACGGCCCAAATGATGGCCTTCGCCATCACCAACAGGGGCGACACCTTGACGCCCGCAAAGTCGGGAGACGCCTTGAGTCGCTTGACGAAATCCATGGTGCGCGTGGCATCAACGTCGACAAAGACGCTCACGTGGGGTGCGGTGAAGGCACTCGCCACCATTGCCGTGGCAATCGCCTTGCGCACGCCCTTGACCGGAATGCGTTCTTCGCGCTCCACGGGCACTTCGGGGGTCACAATGTTGCGGAAGACACTGGCCTGCTCTGCGTGACGAATCACGTCATCGCGCGTAATCTCACCACCGAGCCCGGTGCCCACCACACTGCCGAGGTTGACATCAAGGTCTTTGGCCAGCTTGCGGATG
Source organism: uncultured Microbacteriaceae bacterium (assembly GCA_903907615.1). Classification (GTDB taxonomy): domain Bacteria; phylum Actinomycetota; class Actinomycetes; order Actinomycetales; family Microbacteriaceae; genus UBA963. Next base: position 2,546 of record CAIVOR010000216.1, read on the forward strand.
GGCGGCTTGGCCAGCACCTGTCCCGACTCGACGAGAGGCGAGCGCACCGGCCGACGAGAGCCGGAAGAATCAACGGCCGCGGCGTAGTTGGCCTGGGCTGCTTTGGCGTGGCCGCGACGGCGGCGCGTGACTCCGTGTCCCGCAACGCCGTAGCCCACGAGATTATCGCTGGGGGCTTCTTCGGCGACGTCCTTGGCACCGACGGTCTCACTCGCGTCGGTCACAAAAACTTCGTTGGCCATGGCCGCCTGCGCCAGGGTTGGGGTGGGCGACGTGAGCTGACCTTCACCCTCGGAAGCGATGGTGATGATGGGCGTTCCCACCTCAACAGTGTTGCCTTCGGCGACCAGAAGTTCTTGAACCTTGCCCGCATAAGGGCTCGGCAGTTCCACGAGCGACTTGGCTGTTTCGATCTCTACCAGTACCTGGTTGATGTCCACCACGTCACCGGGCTGAACTTTCCACGAGACGATTTCGGCCTCGGTGAGACCCTCGCCTACGTCGGGCAAATAGAACTTCGACACCGTCATGAGATAGCTCCTAGTAGCTCAGCACGCGATCAACGGCGTCGAGAATACGGTCGGCGTCGGGCAGGAAGATGGTCTCGAGTTTTGCCGGCGGGAACGGGACATCGAAGCCGGAAACCCGCAGCACGGGTGCGCTGAGCGAATAGAACGCGCGCTCGGCCACCGTGGCGGCAATTTCTGACCCGACGCTGAGGTTTCCGGGAGACTCCTGCGCAATCACCAATCGGCCGGTCTTGCGCACCGACTCGAGGATGGGCGCGTAGTCGATGGGCGAAATCGAACGCAGGTCGATGACCTCAGCA
>CAIVOR010000217.1 GCA_903907615.1 uncultured Microbacteriaceae bacterium
CTGAGCATCCAGTAAGTGTTACGACAAAAGCTGCCGCAGCGACAAAAGCCGCTATAGAGGTACGACGTTTCACGATTGAACCTTTCGTTGTGAATGTGAATAGGAAAGCAAGTGCTAACCTATTTGTACACTCCGACAGGTTCCCGGTCAACCCCTCTAGGCGCCAACTTTTCACCGAAGCTCACAAGGCAGGGGTTTTGCCCCTCAGCCACCGCGTGATGCTCAGCGACAGTGATCAGGGCTTGCGAGACCGCTGCACAAACGCCGTTTGGTAGATGCAGACACTGGCCGCAGTGGCCAAGTTCATCGATTCGGCGTCGCCGTAAATGGGCACGCGAACGGAGGCATCGGTGAGCGCGAGATGCTCATCGGTGAGGCCGCGCGCCTCATTGCCGAAGAGCCAGGCGGTGGGCTTTGCGAGGGTGCCGGCGGCGGCCACACCGGGCAGGTCGTCGCCCTTGACGTCGGCGGCCAGGATGTTGAGGCCGGCCGCGCGGGCGCGAACCAGGACGTCGTCGAGTTCCACATCCACCGCAATGGGCACGTGGAAGAGCGAACCCGTGGTGGAACGCACAACTTTGGGGTTGTAGAGGTCGACGGACCGACCCGTGATGATGATGGCGTCGGCACCGGCGGCATCGGCCACCCGGATAATCGTGCCCAGGTTTCCCGGGTCACGTACCTCCTCGAGGATGACAACGAGCTGGGGTGCTCCCCCGTCGCGGCCCTCGAACACGTCTTTGAGTGCCGTGGGGAACTGCGCGCACACAGCGATGATGCCCTGCGGCGTGACCGTGTCGGCCATGGCGTCGATGACTTCTTCGGTGGCGAACTCCACGTCAACACCCGCATCGATCGCCGTAGCCGCGATGTCGGTGTACCGCTCGAGAACGGTGGGCGTGGCGTAGAGCTCCACGATGGTCTGCGGGCGGTAGGCGAGTGCTTCGGCTACTGCTTGCGGGCCTTCCAACAGGAAGAGCCCGGTCTCAGACCGGGCTCCCCGCTGTGAAAGCTTGGCAACCGCCTTGACGCGCGGAGCGCGAGGGTTGTCGAGCATCAGAACCTACTCGGCGGCAGCGGCCGCCTTCTCCTTTGACTCTGCCGGAGCAGCCGTTGCCTTGGAGGGCGCGGCACTCTTGGGGAGCGCCTTCTTGGCCGTCTCGACGAGCGTGGCGAACACCGCAGCGTCGTTGACGGCGAGCTCGGCCAGCATGCGACGGTCAACCACAACACCGGCGGCATCCAAGCCCTGGATGAAGCGGTTGTAGGTCATGCCGTTGAGGCGGGCAGCGGCGTTGATGCGCTGGATCCACAGACGACGGAACTCACCCTTGCGGGCACGACGGTCGCGGTAGGCGTAAACGAGCGAGTGAGTGACCTGCTCCTTGGCCTTGCGGTAGAGGCGCGAACGCTGTCCGCGGTAGCCCTCGGCGCGCTCAAGTACAACGCGGCGCTTCTTCGCGGCGTTGACGGCGTTTTTTACACGTGCCATTTTCTTTGTCCTTTACGTGAGGTTGAGGGCCTAGCGGCCGAGAAGCTTCTTGATGACCTTGGCGTCTGCGGGTGCGAGAACCTGGTCTTGGTTGAGGCGCGCCTTGCGCTTGCTGGCCTTGACCTCAAGGTTGTGGCGCATGCCGGCCTGCTGCTTCATGATCTTGCCGCTGCCGGTTACCTTGAAGCGCTTCTTGGACCCACTGTGGGTCTTCTGCTTGGGCATTTGTTTCTCCTTCGGTGGCGCACACCCGGGCGGGGAATGCGTGGTTTTTGGTGGTCTGGGGTGATCTGAGCCGAGTGGTTACTCGGCGGGCTTTTCTGTTTTGGGCTTTGCCGGGGCCTTTGCGGCGGCCGGCTTGGCTGAGACTGGCGCTTTGGGTGCCGCGGCCTTGGTTGCCGGAGCTTTGGCAGCCGGAGCCTTGGTCGGTGCGGCTTTCGCAGCGGGTGCCTTAGCGGCCGGCTTTTCAGCCGCAGGAGCCTTGGCGGCAGGCGGCTTCTTCGCAGCGGGCTTGGTTTCGACAGGCTCAACCACCGGCGACGCTACAGGCGCGGTTTCGACAGGAGCAACCTCGACAGGTGCAACCGTCGCAGCGACAGGTGTGGTTTCGACAGGCCGCTGTGCTGAGCTTGTCGAAGTATCAACCACCGGCGTCGGGGTTTCAACGACCTTCGACTCGACCGGCGCAGCAACCGGCGACTTGGGCTCAGCCGACTTGGCATCCCCACTGCGAGCTTCGCGAGCGGCCTCCTTGGCGGCGTTGCGCTTGGCGTTCTGTTCAGCCTTGGCATCCGTCTTGCTCTTGACGGGGCCAATGACCATGACCATGTTGCGGCCATCGATCATGGGGTTCTGCTCGACCGAGCCGAACTCGGCAACATCCTCAGCGAAACGCTGAAGCAAACGCACACCCTGCTCGGGACGCGACTGCTCACGCCCGCGGAACAGAATCATGGCCTTGACCTTGTCGCCCTGGCCCAGGAAGCCAATGGCACGCTTGCGCTTGGTTTCGTAGTCGTGGTCGTCGATCTTCAGGCGGAAACGCACTTCTTTGAGGACGGTGTTGGCCTGGTTGCGACGGGCCTCTTTGGCCTTCTGCGCCGCTTCGTACTTGAACTTGCCGTAATCCATGATCTTGGCCACGGGGGGCTTGGACTCCGGAGCCACCTCAACGAGATCGAGATCGGCCTCCTGCGCCATTCGCAGGGCAATCTCGATTGCCACGACCCCCACCTGTTCGCCACCGGCGCCAATCAGGCGTACTTCGGGTACGCGGATTCTGTCGTTAGTACGTGGATCGCTGATACTGATGCTCCTCTATGACGTCATCCCGGGGGTGTTCCCACCGGGGCGAAGAAGAGTCATCGTGAGCCGCGGGCGAGCCGAATAACTGCTCGCGCACATTTCACACACACGCGGCATTTTTCGATGCCTTACTGCGTGCGCTACACCCTGACCTGCCACCTGCCGAAGCACGAGGCGGAGTGCAAGACCCGGTAACCTGAAGGCTGCGGGTGGGATTTCTCCTCTTCATGAGCCGCCGGGCAAGCCCGACGAACCTGCATCAGACTACCAGAGGACTGTGCCGTGAGCGAATCCCCCATCGACAGCGCAACGCGAGACATCGCCGAGGTACCTGCCGTTGAGGTGATTGTTGAGGTTGCCGTGAACCTGATGAGTGCCGCGGCCATCAAGTGTGGCCTGGCCGATGACGACTCCGGTGCGTCTCACATGGATTTGGATGAGGCCCGCAAGCTCATCAACTCACTGGCCGGCCTGATTACCGCCGCCGCCCCCGAGATTTCGGATTCGCACGCTCGCCCCCTGCGCGACGGCTTGCGTTCGCTACAGCTCGCGTTTCGCGAGGCCAGCCCCTACCCCGACCCGATCGGCAAGGGTCCGGGCGAGAAGTGGACAGGTCCGGTCAACTAGCTCGCACTGTCGGCTGAAAGCTAGAAGTACTCTCCGCGCAGAGCAGCAGCCGCGTTGAGCGACACCGCGAATGCCACGGGAATCTCGCCCCAGGCCTCCGCGGCGCGCTTGTTGTATTCCTCTTCGCTGGGGTTGTCCGACACAATCTCTTCGAACGTCGCGAGGTAGTCGGCCGTCCACTTAATGACGTAGTCGGCATCCATTGAGGAGCCTTCGTCCATGTGGCCCGGGATGATGGTCTTCGGCGACAGGTCAGCCATTGCGTAGACACTCTTGAGGAACTCTGCCCGCAAGGCGGCATCGTGCTCCGCGATGTACACGTGCGTGTCACTGGAGCCGAGGTCGCCCACAATCAGGGTTTCGAGTTCGGGAACCCAGACGAGCGTTGCTTCCTCGCAGTCGGCCACGGCAACGTAGATGATGGGCAGCTCGCGGCCCTCGAGCGTCAGGTGCATCTCGCTCATGGCTGCGGGGCCAATCAGCTTTTCGCCGATCTCGTCGCCGAAAACGGGCTTCCACTGCTTAAACTTCTTCTCCCGGATGCCCTCGATCTGCTCCGCAACTTTGGGGTGAGCCACCATGGTCGCCTCGGGGAATTCCTCGGCGAACAGGCTGAGAGTGAACCAGTGGTCGGGGTGTCCGTGCGTGACAAAAATGGTGGTGAGGCGCGTGCCCGAGTCCTTGACCATCTGCACGAGGTTGCGGGCATCGCTGAGCAGGAATGGCACGTCGACCAAGACGGAGTCGGTTTCGCCCTGAATCAGTGCGCAGACTGAATTGAGACCCGCATCGCTGCTGAGGAAAGTCTTGATGGTGAGAAGGGACGATGTCATGATGACCTCCTGAGGTTGGCGAGCGTCGTTGCTCGTTAGTCGAACGATAGTGAAGGTAACACTCACAAAGAAATAGTTGACGAAATCAATCATTTGTATTTTCATTGATTAACTCGATCCAAGGAGACCCCATGGCCACCGCACCCAAACTTGTTCCTGGCAAGCTGTTCATCAACGGCGAATGGCGCGAATCGTCTGACGGTCAGCGTCGCGATGTGATTAACCCCGCCACCGGCGAGGTTGCCTCGAGCATCGCGTGGGCCACGGCGGCGGATGTGGACGCTGCGGTTGCCGCGGCTCGCGCCGCCTTCGACAAGGGCGAGTGGTCGGGACTCAGCGGTCGTGAGCGGTCGCGCATCCTGCTTCGCGTTTCCCAGATTATGCGTGAGCGTTCCGACGAGCTGGCCTACGCCGAAAGCATTGACGTGGGCAAGCCCATCACCTTTGCGAACAACGTCGATGTGAACACGGCGATCGAACAGTACGAGTACGTGGCGAGCATGGCTCAGCACCTCGACGGTGCCACGCGCGAGACGCCGCTTCCCGCGTTCGCCTTCACGCGTCGCGAGCCGCTCGGTGTGGTGGGTGCGATTACGCCGTTCAACTTCCCGCTGATTCTGTCGAGCACCAAGATTGCTCCCGCGCTGGCAGCCGGCAACACGGTGGTGCACAAGCCGGCGAGCGACACTCCGCTGACCGCGCTCATCATGGCCGACATCCTGACGGCCGCCGGGGTTCCCGCGGGCGTCTTTAACGTGATCACCGGTTCCGGCTCGGGATTGGGCGACCACCTTGTGGGACACCCAGACGTGAACAAGATTGCGTTCACCGGTTCCACCGAGGTGGGACAGCACGTCGCCTCGCTTGCCGGACAGACCCTCAAGCCGGTCACTGCCGAGCTGGGCGGAAACGCGGCCAACATTCTCTTCGCCGACGCCGACCTCGACCAGGCCATCGGCGCGGTCATCAGCGGATTCGTTTTCAACACGGGCCAGTTCTGCATGGCCGGTCCGCGCCTGCTGGTGGAGCGTCCCCTCTATGAGACTGTCCTCGGCATCCTGGGCCAGGCCGTTCCCGGCGTGCCCGTGGGTGACCCGCTGAAGCCCGAAACCGTGATTGGACCGCTGTCGAGCCAGGTTCAGCTCGAGAAGGTTGCCGGCATCGTCGACGCGGCCATCGCGCGCGGTGCCCGTGTTGTGGCCGGTGGAAAGCGCATGGAACTCAACGGCGGCTTCTACTACGAGACCACGGTTCTGGCTGACCTGCCCAATGATGATGTGGCCGTGGCCGAAGAAACGTTTGGCCCGGTGCTGACGGTGCAGCCCTTCGACACCGAAGAAGAGGCCATCCAGATGGCCAACAGCACGCCCTACGGATTGGCTGCCGGCCTGCAGACGGGCAACATCGCTCGGGCGCACCGAGTATCTGCCGCGTTGGATGCCGGAATCGTCTGGGTCAACTCGTGGGCGTTGCTCGACCCGGCCGTGCCGTTTGGTGGAGTCAAGGCTTCTGGCTGGGGACGCGAGTACGGCCCCGAGGCGCTCGAGGCGTACACGCGCACCAAGTCGGTTGTGATCTCGACTCAGGCCTAGGCCTGCCGGCCTTTACTCGGCCCGGCGGCGTCGGCGAGCCGACACGACGAGAGCAAGACCGGCTCCGGTCACAAGCAGGGCGAGTGTTGAGACGGCAGCCAGCGTGTTGCCAGAGAGTGACGGGCCCGTCGCCGGAAGCTGTGCATCGCCACCACCCGCAGGCAGTTCGACTGCGGGAGGTTCTGCCACCGTGAACGGGAAGGCCGCAAAGGCAACGTTCTTACCCGAGGCCGTTTCGACCACCTTCAGCATGTGCTCGCCCGGATCGAGGTCGCTCGGAACATCGACGTCGACGGAGAAATCGTAGTCGGGTCCGGTCGTCGAGACCGGAGATGCGGCAACCGCATCATCGTCCAACAGCACGGCATACGACGCGGCGTGACCCGGGTAGACCCCGGTGCCGGTGATAGTCACCGTGGTGCCGGGCGCCGGGGTCTGATCAACCTCAATAGTTCCATCGACGGCTGTAATTCCTAACCCGTTGCCGCCGCCCACGCCCTCATAATCGGTCAGTGTTCCTCCCCCGGAGCAATTGGCAGATGCAATGCCGTGCACACTCCCGGAATAAATGGCATAGTGACCCGTGGCACCGGCCGCCAGAGTTTCTGTCACGGGAAGAGTCAGCGAACCGGAGGGCAACAGCGTTGCCCTCAAGGCAAGGCTTCGCCACGTAATCTCCGCGTTTGCATTATTTACGACGGAACACCGCAACGCGGTCGTTCCCATGAGGGGAAGAGCTGGGCCACCAGATCCGACAATCCAGGTTCCCGCAGCGTCCTGCCACTCGAGGGTGAACGTTGGTGAGGTTGCCACGACGGCGAAAATTGTGCCCGTGAAGTCGCTTGAGGTCGCCCCCATGGTGAATCGCGAGGTGATCACATTCGTGCCGGCAGTCAGCCCGCTCAGGGATACTGCCCCGCTGCCGCAGGTCGTAGATCCCGCCGAGATGGTGCAGGTTCCGAGTGAGCTCCCACCCTTCAAGAAGGTAACGACAACGTTTGCGCCCCGCGCTGACCCCAGTTCTGGCATGAGAGAGGTAAA
>CAIVOR010000218.1 GCA_903907615.1 uncultured Microbacteriaceae bacterium
AGATTTTGCCCGCTCTCGCCCCGAGCGTGTTGCCCTCGTTCTCGGCACGGAGGGCGACGGCTTGTCCGACGCAGCCATCGGCGTTGCGGACACCGTGGTCAAGATTCCGATGCGTGCCGGGGTCGACTCGCTCAACGTGGCTTCGGCCTCTGCCGTGGCGTTATACGCACTCTGCGTCGATGTCGCGCCTAGTATGTCCCGGTGACCCTTCCGCACGAAACACCCGGCGTGCCACGCTCTCCACAGGTGAGACGACCGTCAGCTGCCGTGTATCGACGCCGTCGACTCGTGTTTTTTGGCTCGGTCATCGCCCTGCTCGCGCTTCTGGCGTGGATCGTTGTGGTTCTCTCGGTTCCCCTGCCGTCGTCGGCGAGCGCCATTACGCAGAACGCGACCATCTCTGGTGAAACAGTGAGCCCGAGCGTGCCACCCGTGGGCACATCCGCGGTTGTCGCCGATGAATTTGGACCCCTCGGTTCAGCGCCCACGCACAACGTGGTGCCCATGGCGAGCATGACAAAGACAATTACGGCGCTGATGGTCCTGAAGGCGCACCCACTCGTCGGTGACGACGTGGGGCCCGCCATCACATTCGGCCAAGCGGATGTTGACGTCATCGCCGAGGTCGCCGCCCAGAACGGGAACTATTCCGCCGTATCCGTGGGGGACACGACAACCGAGCGCGACGCGCTCTACGCCATGATGCTGAACTCCTCCAACAACATCGCGAGTTCGCTCGCCATGTGGGCGTACGGTTCCACAGACGAGTTTCTCGCCAAGACTGCCGCGTGGCTCGCCGAACAGGGATTGACGGACACCGTCGTGGCCGATGCTTCAGGCCTCAACGCGGACTCGCGTAGCAGTTCAACAGATCTCATCGCCATCGGTCGACTGGCGCGGGCAGACCCCGTCCTGGCATCGATCGTGGCAACTCCGTCAATTGACCTGCCCCTGTTCGGTAAGGCCGTCAACAGCAACACTCTGCTCGGCGTCTCGGGTATTAACGGCATCAAAACGGGAACCACAGACGAGGCGGGCGCCTGTTTGCTTTACTCGGCCACCTTCTCGGTAGCCGAGCGTTCGATCACGCTGTACGGCGTCACCACCGGTGCGACAACTCAAACCGAGCTGCAACCGGCAATCGCCAACTACGTTGCCTCGCTACAGTCGGGTTTTCACCTCACCACGCTGGCGGATCCCGGCGTTTCCGTGGCAACGGTGACAACGCCATGGGAGACCACGTCACAGATTGTTCCCGCAGGCGTGGTGTCGGCGCTGACATGGTCCGATTCTCCGGTGTCCGTGACCGTCGTTCTGTCGGACATCCGCGGGGGAGCAGCGGGTACCCGCGTCGGCACAATGACAGTCGATTCGCCCGAAGGACCACTGAGCGTCGACCTCGTGCTCGCCACGGATCTGGGTGATCCCGGACCCGGGTGGCGATTTGCTCATGTCGCACAACTGTTTGGCTAGGGTTCGCCCGTAAAGTAGCGCTATGTCGTGCATCCGATTCAATACTCCAGCCCAAATGCGCCAGCTGGACGCTCTCAAAGAATCTCCCGAGCTGGCCAACCAAGCCGTCGCAGCATTTCTGTCACCTGCCGTGACCGAGTCCAAAATTGCTCGGCTCAGGACCATGGCTGCCGACCGTCGGCCTCAAATTCGGGAGAGTGCGGCCCTCAATATCCATACGCCCGCCGAGGTGTTCTCCACCCTGGCTCGCGACACCGAAACAAGTGTGCGGGTCTGTGTGGCCCGCAACGAGGCCACACCGTGCGATGTCCTGAGGATGCTCGCAACAGACCCGAGCGAAGAAGTTCGTTCGTGGGTGGCAATCAACTACTTCGTACCCGCCGACGCGATGGAGGCTCTCGCACACGACCCAAGTGAACGCGTTCGCCAACTCGTTGCCTGGAAAACGAGTTTGACGACCGAAGGTCAATTAGCGACAACGTCTTAGCAAACAAGTAGAAGGCCCCGGTTCTCAGTGAACCGGGGCCTTCGTCGCGTGCGCGAGGGGGGACTTGAACCCCCACGCCCATAAGGGCACTAGCACCTCAAGCTAGCGCGTCTGCCATTCCGCCACTCACGCGTTGAGTGTCAACTTTCGCTGACAAGCGACATTATCACGAAAGACGGAGCCGCTTACCCACCCGTTTTTTCATCCGAACGATTCTCATCGTCGTCAGTGCGCCGGAGAAATTTTTCGAACTCTTGGGCAATGGCTTCTCCGCTGGCCCGTGGGGAATCCACGGCATCACGAGCCTGCTCCAACGTGGCTATGTACGCTGCCATGTCATCGTCGTCAGAGGCGAGTTTGTTGATGGACTCTTCCCACGCCGACGCGTCTTCGACCAGTGTGCCGCGTGGAATTGTGACATCAATAATCTCTTCGAGGCGATCGATAAGGGCCAGCGTGGCCTTGGGCGAGGGGGAGTGTTGCACGTAGTGGGGAACCGAGGCCCACATGTTGACCGTGGGGATACCTGCGTCTTCAGCTGCTTGAGAGAGTACCGAGATGATGCCCACCGGCCCCTCGTACTGACTGCGTTCGACATCCAGTTGTCCCCGCACCGCAGAGTTTTCACTGGACACATGGATGGGTGTCGCGCGGGTGTGGGGGACGTCAGCCAACAGCGCCCCCATAAAGACAACCGCGTCGACGTCGGCCGCGAGAGCCGCGTCAATCACTTCCATCGCGAAACTCTGCCAGTTGCGCGACGGCTCAACTCCCAAAAGCAGATACACGTTGCCCACGTTTGAACCACTGACCGACAGCGCAGCGTCATCGGCCAGCGACGGCCCGCGTGGGGTGGGGACGAGCGGAGCAAAGAGGGTGGTCGTCGGCCACGACAAAACACGGTGGCCGTCGTCATCAAAACTGACCGTGGGGCGCGTGTACTGATAGTCGTAATA
>CAIVOR010000219.1 GCA_903907615.1 uncultured Microbacteriaceae bacterium
ATCATGCCCGCCAAGGTGAATCCCGTGATTCCCGAGGTGGTCAATCAAGTGGCCTTCGCAATTGCGGGAACGGATGTGACCGTCACGATGGCCGCCGAGGCCGGCCAGCTTCAACTCAATGCCTTTGAGCCGGTCATTGCGTATTCGCTCTTGCAGAACGTGATGTGGATGACGCAGGCCTGCCTCACCCTGCGTATCAATTGCGTGGTAGGTATCACGGCCAACGAGGAACGACTTGCCGACATGGTGGCGTCGAGTGTTGGTGTGATCACCGCACTGATTCCGTTCATCGGCTACCAGCAGGCGGCGACACTCGCCAAGGAGGCGCTGCACTGGAACCGTCCGGTCGCGGATCTGGTGGTTGAAGCCGGACTCATGACGCGTGAAGACGTCGATCGTGAGCTGGCGCCGGATCGGCTCGCGGGGGAGAAGCCGCCGACCTCAGGGTGACCGAGGACTAGTCGCTCGTGCGGCAGTGAGTGACCAGCGTGCCGATACCCTCGATGGTGGCCTCGACCACGTCGCCGTCGGCGAGCAGCACTTGGGGCGAACGCGTGTAGCCCGCTCCCTCGGGAGTACCCGTTGAAATGAGTGTGCCGGCCAGCAACGTGCTGCCCTGCGACAAGTGACTGATGAGGCGCGCCACGGGTCGCATCATGTCGCTCGTGGACGACGACTGGAGTACCTGGCCGTTGACGGTCAGCATGAGGGCGAGGTCTTGCGGATCGCCCAGTTCATCGCGGGTCACGACCACGGGCCCGACGGGGGTGAACCCATCGAACGACTTGCAGCGCAGCCACTGCTTTTCCTGCTGTTGAATGTCGCGCGCTGTGATGTCGTTGACCACGGTGTAGCCAAAGACGTAATCGAGCGCCTCGGCCTCGCTGACATTGAGCGCGTCGCGGCCCATCACCACGCCGAGCTCGACCTCGTAGTCAACGGCGTCGGTCAGGGTGCGCGACCACGTGGTGGTGCTGCCATGTGCTGCCACCGAGCCGGGGAGTAGGCCAAAGATGGTGGGGTGATCATCAACGTCAAAGCCCAGCTCGGCGGCGTGGGCCGCATAGTTGAGCCCCACAGCAAGAATCGTTGGCGCGTCGATAACCGAGGGTGCCAACTCAATCTCAGGCTCGGGGGTGGTGGATACGCCGCTGGATAGTGCGGCCTCGACTCGTGAGCGGACGGCCTTCACGAGAGGCTCACCGCCTTCCAGCATCTGCTGCAGGGTAGCCGGGGCGTCCTCCACAACTTCGTCGACGAACAGGAGCCCCGAGTTGACAGATACCGCTAAGCGGACCTCACTCTGGCCGAGCACACGAGCATGACAGAAGCGCACGAGTCTCAACCTAGTTGTATTTCGTGAGCGAGGGAGCGGATGGGCCGGGAGCGGGTGTGCGCCGGCGCTGGTTAGGCTGGGGGCGTGACGAGCGCCTCAGACCTCATCCGGCAACGACTCAAGACCGTGCCCGACTTTCCCCTGCCCGGAGTGCTCTTTCGGGACCTCACGCCGGTCTTTGCCCACGGCCCCTCGTTTCGGGCGGTGGTTGACGCCATGATTGCGCCGTTCATCGGCACGTTTGATGCCGTGGCTGGGCTCGAGGCGCGTGGATTTCTCTTGGCCGCGGCAGCGGCGATCGACGCCGGGGTGGGGGTGCTACCGATACGCAAGGAGGGCAAACTGCCCGGTGTCACGTTGACCGAGCGCTACGCGCTGGAATACGGTGAGGCCGCGTTCGAGGTGAGTCCGGATGCCCTGCCCGAGGGTTCGCGTGTGCTGGTGTTTGACGACGTCCTTGCCACCGGCGGCACCATCGGAGCTTCCGTGGCGCTCATCGAGCGAGCCGGCTGGCATGTGGCCGGAATCTCCGTGGTCATGGAAATCAGCGCTCTCGGTGGCCGCGAAAATCTCGCCGGGCGAGAAATTCACTCTCTGGTGAGCGTCTAGTTAAGCCCTGCTCATCCCTTTTTTGCCCTCGACTTCGACCAGAACAAGGACCCACTCATGACCATTCCCACCTTAACCTTCAACGACGGCCTCGTTGTTCCGCAGATTGGTCTGGGAACCTACAAGCTCAACGGCGACGAGGGCGTGGCCTCCCTCATTTCGGGAATCGACGCCGGTTACCGGCTGCTCGACTCTGCTCACCGTTACAACAACGAAGAAGAGGTGGGCCGGGCCGTTCGCGAGTGTGGCGTGCCCCGCGACGAGTTACTCATCACCACCAAACTGCCGGGCGACGCGCACGGCTTTGACGAGGCCATGATGGCGTTCGACACCTCCGCTCGACTCCTCGGGCTCGACGTGGTCGACCTGTTTCTCATTCACTGGCCCAACCCCAGCGTGAATCGATTTGTCGACGCGTGGCAGGCCATGATCGAACTGCGCGACGAGGGTCGCATCCGGTCAATTGGGGTCTGCAATTTCACGCCCGAGTTTCTCTACCGACTCCGTGACGAAACCGGAGTGGTGCCCAGCGTGAATCAGGTGGAGCTGCACCCCTACTTTTCGCAAGGACCACTGCGCGCGGTCCACGAGGAGTTAGGCATTCGCACGCAGTCGTGGAGCCCCATCGGTCGGGCAGGCGCGCTCTTGGCTGAGGCGCCAATTGTGGCCGCCTCCGACACGCACGGCGTCACCCCGTCACAGGTGGTGTTGCGCTGGCACATTCAACTGGGCAGCATTCCGCTCCCTAAGTCGGGCGATGCGACGCGTCAGCGCGAAAACTTCGATGTGTTCAGCTTTGAGTTGACCCACGCCGAGATGGCGTCCATCGACGCACTCGAGCGCGGCCGGCTGCGTGCCGAGTTTGACCCCAACACGCACGAGGAGTTCTAGCCGCCCATTCCGCCGTCGATGCGGAAAATGGTGCTCGTGACGTTCGTGCTGTGCGGGCCGGCCAGGTAGAGCATGCCGTAGGCGATGTCGACCATGGGGACGTGACGTCCCAGGGGAATCATCGAATCGAAGATGGCGTTGGCATCGGCCGCGGGCTGGCCGGTCACACGCTCCTCAAACGTGGTCTGGAACTCGTTGTCCACGGGCCCGGGGTTGATGGTGTTGACGCGGATGCCACGCGGCGCGAGATCGACAGCGAGCGAACGCATCAGGCCGATCTGGGCGTGCTTGGCCGTTCCGTAGGCCGATACCTGAGGCGTTCCCACCAGCCCGGCAACACTCGACGTAATGATGATGCTGGCGCCGTCGGGCACGTGGGGGAGGGCCGCCTGGATGGTGTGGAACGCACCCACAACGTGCACCTTGAGCACCCGCTCAAATCCGTCGAGGGGATACTCCTCAAAGGGAGCAGCCGGTGAACTAATGTCCGCGTTGGCAATCACGACGTCAATCTTCGTGCCGCCAGCGGTGGCAACGGCGACGGCCGCGTCAACCTGTTCACGAACGGTCACATCACAGGCGTTTGCCGAGCCGCCCGTGGCGGCAACGATGGCCGCGACGGCATCGAGCTTTGCGCCGGGCAGGTCAAGCACGTGCACGCGTGCACCCTCGCTCACGAAGAGCTTGGCGGTCTCCAGGCCGATGCCGCTGGCGCCGCCGGTGAGGATGACATTCTTGTTATCGAGCAGTGCCACGAGTGAGTCCTTCCGCGGGAGCCGTGAGTGTCGGTCTCGCCTGTTGGGGCCACACCGAATTCCGGTGGCCTCTTGGGTCGAATGTATCCTAGGCAGGTGCACCCGCGTGAGGAAAACTCTGTCGCGTGGCCGGTGACCCTGATGGTTCACGTCGGCCCGCACAAGACGGGGACGACCACCATTCAGGCAGCCTTGGGGCACAATACGTCGTACCTATCGACGCGCGGTGTTCACGTTCCCCCGGGAGTGCACCCGGACTTTGGCGGGCACCATCTCCTTCCGTTTCTGTTGGCTGGCAGAACCCTGATACCTCTGGGGATGAGACAGTCGGATGTCTCTGTCGGAGACCTGTTGGTGCAATGGCTCACCGATGCTCGCGAAAACGCCGCAGACCGAATTCTGGTGTCTTCCGAGGCCTTCGTTTTCGTCGACGAGAAGGCGTGGCAGGCCTTTGATCACGAGCTTCGGGAAGCCGCTGCGCTTACCAATACTGTGGTGTCGCGCATTGTGATTCACTTCACGAGTCGTGAGATCGAATCGCGACTCACGAGCGTCGCGGGAAATGCCTATATTCAGGGCGCTACCCTGTCGTGGGAAGATCTCATCGAGTGGTTGCGTGTCGACCTATCCCGCCAGGATGCCACGATTGAGCGGCTCCCCGGCCTTTTGACGACGCCCACCGAAGTGTCACACATCGACTTCGCCTATG
>CAIVOR010000220.1 GCA_903907615.1 uncultured Microbacteriaceae bacterium
AAGGCCACCTTCTTGTGGATGCAAGACGACCAGTTGCTGTTCTTGGGTGGCGGAATCACGCTCGTCGGTATCGCTCTTTATCTCTGGGCATTCGCCCACTACCGTGCCAAGCAGGGTCCGCGTCGTCGCACCCCCAAGCCACCCAAGCCACGCAAGATTTCGCATACGCCTCATCGCGGAATTGATGCCTCGCGCACGCGCGGTCGCCGCGTAGGGGTTCGTCGCCGTGCGTTCATCGCGGTTCCCCTCACGTTGGCGCTGGGTCTCGCCCTGTCATCGTGTTCGCCGTTCCAGACGGGGGAGGGCGCGCAGACTCCCGAACCCACGGAAACGGGATCTAATCAGCAGGGCGTGGATCTTCCGCCCGTCGTGGTCACTCAGGCGCAGATGAAGGTCGTCATGGGAGACCTCGCCAAAGTGGCCAGCACTGCCGACGCCAATCTCGACGGCAATGTTGCGAGCACGCGTTTTGCCGGTGCGGCTCTCGAGGCACGACGCGCCAACTATTCGATTCGCAAGGGCGACGCTGCGCTGGCGGCCATTCCGGCCATACCCACAACGCTGCCTTCGTTGTTCTTGCCGGAAGCCACGAACGCCTGGCCACGCAGCATGTTTGCCGTCTTCCAGCCGGCAGCCGCGGAGAAGAAAGACGACAAGGCGCCCACGATTGCCGTCGTGATGCAGCAATTGTCACCCCGGGACAATTACAAGGTTGTGTACCAAACAAACCTGCAGGCAAACCAGACGGTGCCCGAGGTAGCGGCGGCAGACATTGGAACGGTCGAGGTTCCCGCGGACTCAAAGCTCCTCTTGCTTTCCCCGAACATGGTTGCGGCGGCCTACGCGGATGTGCTCGCCTACGGCGACAAGAGCATCTATTTCGACAGTTTCGAGTCCACGGGTGACACACTTCGAGCTGCTTTGGCCGCTGAACGCGCGCAACAAAATGCCGACAACGTGGCAATCACCTACACCGACCGTGCCGGGACTGGTCCCGTTGTGGCCATGGCCACGGCAACATCGGGCGCGCTCGTGTCGGTGAGTGTCGACGAGATTGCTCGCTTCGAACCGCAGGGCGGTCGCAGTCTGAAACTCACCGGAGCGCTTAAGGCGCTCGCCGGAACTGAACTGGCGCCCAAACCCCTCAATGCCACGTATCAATTCGAGCTGCTGTTCTTTGTGCCGGCCATCGGTTCGACTCAGAGAATCTCGCTCGTGGGCTATTCCGAGAACCTCACGAAGGCGGCCATGGAATGACCTCTCTCAACGACTCCGTGATGCCGCCCACGCCCACGACGGGATCTGCGCCCGCTCCGGTACCGACCTCGGTCGCCGGCCAGCTCATCGTGGATGCCACCGACGCGACCTTTGCCCAGTACATCGAGCTGTCGAAGACTGTTCCGGTCATTGTCGACCTGTGGGCGACATGGTGTGAACCCTGCAAGCAGCTGTCGCCCATCCTCGAGCGGGTGGTCACCGAATATGCTGGCCGCCTGGTTTTGGTCAAGGTCGACGTGGATGCCAACCCGCAGTTGTCGCAGGCGTTTCAGGCGCAATCCATCCCCACGATTGTTGCGCTCATCGGCGGCAAGACCGCTCCGCTCTTTCAGGGAGCGCTTCCTGAGGCACAGGTGCGCGAGGTGTTGGCACAGGTGCTCAGCGTGGCTGCCGAGAACGGTGTCACGGGCACCCTCGATGCGTCCCTCGCCGGGGATGCCCCGGTTGAGGAGCCGCTGTCTGCCGAGCATCAGGAAGCTTTTGATGCCATCGAGCGCGGCGACTATGCGGCCGCTACCGCGGCGTACCAAAAAGCCCTGACGAACAACCCGCAGGACGCTCTTGCCGAAGCCGGCTTAGCGCAGGTGGGACTGCTGACTCGTCTGGCGGGCACCGATGCCGACGCGAGTCGCGCGGCAGCGGCGGCCAGCGCAACAGACACGGCGGCGGCGCTCGTGGTGGCCGACCTGGATGTCGTGGGCGGCCACGTGGAAGACGCCTTCGACCGACTGCTCACCATGTTTCCTCTCGTCGACGACGAGGCCAAGAACGAGATTCGTTTGCGGTTGCTCGAGTTGTTTGCGGTGGTGGGCGCCACGGATCCCCGCGTGGTCAGTGCCCGCCTGCGGTTGACTAACCTGCTCTTCTAGGCTGATACTCCGCTGCCCTCGCGCACTGAACGGGAGACTCACCGTGCCGACTTACCTTGACCACGCGGCATCCACGCCGGTGCGTTCGGTGGCGCGCGAGGCGTTCATCTCCGCTCTGGCCGAGGTCGGAAACCCGTCGTCGGTGCACCGGCACGGTCAGGCCGCTCGCGCGATTGTGGAGGATGCCCGGGAGCGCGTGGCACTCCACTTCGACGCCGACCCCATCGAGGTGGTCTTCACCTCGGGCGGAACCGAGTCGGTCAATCTCGGCATCACCGGCCTGTACCGCGCACGACACCGTGCTGACACTGCGCGCCGCCGCCTTGTTGTTCCCGAGGCCGAACATCACGCCAC
>CAIVOR010000221.1 GCA_903907615.1 uncultured Microbacteriaceae bacterium
GCGCTTTCTCGTCGTGGATGCCGCGCAAGAGATTGACCAGATTGCCCTCGTCATCCGGGACCGTGTCGGCGCCCTCCTATAGCCTCAATACCGTGAGCACACAGGGGTTGAGCAGGTGAACGTCTGGCAGCAGCTCGTCGGCCAGCCCGACGCCATCGCCACCTTCGAGGCCGCGGCTCGCGCAGCACACGCCGTGACCGCCGGCGGTGAATCTGCCGACGCATCGGGTGTCATGACCCACGCGTGGCTGATCACGGGCCCTCCCGGTTCGGGCCGCTCAAACATGGCCTATGCCTTTGCGGCCGCGTTGCTCTGTCCGCAGGGCGGCTGCGGGGAGTGCCCCTCCTGTCGCAATGTTGTTGCGCGTACCCACCCCGATCTCTCGTATCTGGCCACCGAGCGCGTGATCATCTCCATCGATGAGGTGCGCGAATTCGTGGTGGCGTCGCAGTACTCGCCCTCGTCATCCGACTATCGCGTTGTCGTGATCGAGGATGCGGACCGCATGGCCGAGCGCACCTCCAACGTGTTACTCAAGGCGCTCGAAGAGCCGCCGGCGCGCACGGTCTGGATTTTGTGTGCACCGAGTGAGGCCGACCTCATCCCTACGATTCGTTCGCGCGTGCGGTCGGTGCGCCTCACGGTTCCGCCCGTCGAGCTCGTTGCGCAGCTCCTGCAAGAGCGCGACGGCGTTGACGCGGTGACGGCCGAGCGGTCAGCCCGCCTCGCACAGAACCACATCGGTATGGCGCGACGCTTGGCCACGAACGCCGACGCTGCTGCTCGCCGCGAAGAGACCGTTCGCCTGGTGTTGGGCATGACCGGCCTTACCGATGCCGTCTCGACTGCCGCACGTCTGCACGCGATTGCCGCCGACGACGCCAAGGCCGTGACCGACGAACAGGACGCGGACGAACTTGAGCAGACGCGACGCGCCATGGGTATCACCGAGGGTGACGTGATCCCGCCCACGCTGCGGTCCCAATTTCGAACGCTTGAAGAGCAGCAGAAGCGCCGGGCCACGCGCAGCCTGCGCGATGGCCTCGATCGCATTCTGGTCGACCTCATGTCGGTTTACCGGGATGTGTTGCGCCTTCAACTGGGCGTTGCCGAGGGGCTCACCAACCTCGAGTTCGATTCCGAGTTACGTCACCGCGCACTGGCGACCACGCCCGCGGAGACGCTTGCAGCACTCGACGCCGTGGCGCAGGCTCGAACGCGCATCGCGTCCAACGTGGCGCCCGTCCTCACTCTCGAAGCGATGCTCATTGCATCCGTGCTGCCCGAGGCGGCCTAGGGACCCCATGCCCGTGCCGTTTCCGCTGGCCGGGTGGTTCTGGGAACCCGCAGGGTTGTCAGCAAGAATGAGGGCATGAACGTTTCATACTTTCGGCGCGCGATGCGCACGATTTCTCTCTCCGCAGTTCTTCTCATCACCTCGGTAACTGCCGTTCTCATCGGAGCCACGGCCGCCCACGCCCACGCTGACGTGGTGAGCACGGTTCCGGTTCAGGACACACAGGTCGCCGCACCGGCGGAGATCTCGGTGGGCTTCAGCGAAGAGATTGTCCTCGAGTACTCGTCACTCCTGCTCTTAGATGGCGCGGGAAACGCGATGCCGCAAGATGCAGCGACCCTCGATGCCTCGGGTACCGTTCTGGCTACCGCGATTCCCGAAACACTCGCGCCGGGAATGTACCGCGTGGTGTGGCACAACCTGTCTGTTGACGGACACGAAGAAGACGGCGAGTTCCTCTTTGAGGTGGTCGACAATCTCGGCCCCGACGAGTCCGAAACGGCGACACCGGAACCCGCGGTCATCTCGGAGCCAGAGATGACGATTGACGCTCGGGCCTACCAGTCGACAGCGGGCGATGGACCAACGGATAGTGGAGTCGTGACGGTGCAGATCATCGGCTGGTCGGCGCTCGGCGCCGGTGTGGTTGCGGGTGTCGTTGCCCTGATGCTCGTTTTCGTGCGACGCCGTCCCGTCGGCTAGGATTTCATTCGGTTCGCTTTGCGAGCCCTGCCGCCTTAGCTCAGTTGGTAGAGCGATTCACTCGTAATGAATAGGTCACCAGTTCGATTCTGGTAGGCGGCCCCATTCTTGGAATATTCGCACGCACTGACCGTTGTTCTTGTCAGCCATTCACCGCCATCCGTCACCCTAAGGAATCCCATGTCGCGCGCCGCTGAGACCAGTGCACCCATCCTTCCCGTGCTCGCAGAGCGCTGGAGCCCTCGTTCGTTTGATGCGACCCAGTCGCTCACCATGGCCGACCTGACGCCCGCGTTCGAGGCCGCCCGATGGGCCCCCTCAGCCAACAACGCTCAAGAGTGGCGATTCCTCGTGGGATTTCGTGGTGACGCAACGTTCGCAGCC
>CAIVOR010000222.1 GCA_903907615.1 uncultured Microbacteriaceae bacterium
CCGAGCTGACGAACCTTGCGCCAGAAGACGCCCATGGTCCAGTGCTCGATGTAGAAGTTGTGGTCTTCAACGTAGGGGTAGACCGCGCGTGCGAGGCCCATCTTGCCGTTGAAGGTTTCCTTGGCTTCTCCATCGAGTGCGTCGGCGTACTCGCTCACGATGCGGTCGCGCTCCACGAGGAGCTCGTCCTTCGGGCGGTGCAGACGCTCGCCCTTGGCGACACGGGCAACGTAGTCGACCGTGTAGCCCATGGGCAGGTCGAGGTTGTCACACCAGTACTCGTCGGTTCCGTAGAAGCCGTTGCCCGAGGTGTAGTTGAACCACGGGTCCTGTGCGTCTTCCCAGGCCTTGATCCACTCGGCGCCCTTGGGGGCAGCCTTGACGGCCTCGAGGATCTGCGCGGCGCTCTTGCCCGCAACAAAGTGAGCGGTGAGGTCGAGCTTCACGGCCTTGTCGGCGAGTTCCTTGAGCTCGTCGTCGGGACGGAACAGAACCGAGTCCACGCCCATAACCATCTTGGCGATGGCGAGGTCGGGGATGCCGGGGAATGCTTCCTTGCAGAAACCAAAGAAGTCGAGGTAAGCCACGTAGCCCAAGTTCAGGAACTCGAAGTGACGCTCCCAGTTCTTGTAGCAGAGGCTAATCAGACGGTCGTAGTCGTCAAAGAGCTGAACCGAGGGGTCCTGTCCCTTGCCGCCCTTGA
Organism: uncultured Microbacteriaceae bacterium; assembly: GCA_903907615.1. Lineage (GTDB taxonomy): Bacteria > Actinomycetota > Actinomycetes > Actinomycetales > Microbacteriaceae > UBA963. The sequence goes on from CAIVOR010000222.1 coordinate 704, forward strand.
CGTCCTCGAGGGAAACCATCTCAGGAAGCTTCTCGAAGTTGATCGCGTTGATCTCTTCGATGTTCTTGAGAACATCCTTCTTCCAGTTCTCGAGCAGCGAGCCCCAGTTCTGGAAGTAGTGTCCGGCACGCTCCAGGAAGTGAGGAACGCGGTCGCCAATGAGCTCCGGCGCAACAGCCACAGGGCTGAAGTAGTTGTATCCGAGGTGGATACGGAAGTCGATGCCGTTGGCGGGGGGAATGATGTAGTGGCGCGTGTTGTAAGCACCGAGGCAACGGCTGGCGTACTCAACGCCGATGACCTCGAAGGGCTTGAACACGTTGGGCCAGTGCTGGCTGTCACAGAACCAGAACTTCTGTTCTTCCTGCTTGCGCAGGTTTTCCTGAAAAATCAGGTTGTAGGGGTAGAGCCCCTGCCATCCCTCGGCACCTTTGGGGGTCTTGGTGTCGTAGGGAGACGGGAAGCTCTTTGCGGCGCGTGGCGACATTGCTCGGCCTTTCTCTTCTCAATTGGGTGGGATAGTGCTGTGTGTTTTTCGGGTTGGGCTTGCGGTAGTGCGATGTGTTTCTCGGGTTGTGCTTGCGGTGTTACTTGTCTTTGCCCAGGTTCATCGAACCGAGCATTGACTTGGTAATGGCTTCAATGCCAGAACCGGGCGAGGACACTTTGACCTCAGCCTTCTTCTGCGACCACACCGTTTCGGGGCGGCTTTGCAGCAGAAGGACATTGCTGCCGTCGGGCAGATCGGCATCGATCGCCCACTCGACGTCTTGAACCGAGCCGTAGTGCTTCTCGGCGGCCTTGGCCAGCTTGGCCACGGCAATAACCTGGTCATCCGACATGCTCGGCGCGTTGCGGCGCTCAGCGTCAACCTCGCGACGAACAATTCCGCCACGACCGGTGGGTACGAGCTCTTCGTGCTTGTCGCTGATGATGCGGTTGACCACGACGAGCATGACCTTGTCGACCACGAAGTTGTCGGGGGTCACTTCGCCCGAGACAACCATTTCACCGAGGCCCCAGGAGGAGTCGATCACGATCTTGGTGCGGTCGCCGTTGGCGGGGTCGATGGTCATGGCCACGCCCGAGGCGTGCGAGTTGACCATCTTCTGAATGGCCACCGAGATGGAGAGACCCTCACTCGGAATCTTGTTGGCTTCGCGGTAGCTGATGGCGCGAGCGGTGTACAGGCTGGCCCAGCACTCGCGAATCTTCTCCATCACGTTGTGCTCGCCCTCAATCCAGAGGTACGTGTCTTGCTGACCGGCGAACGAGGCGTCGGGCAGATCTTCCGCCGTGGCGCTCGAGCGCACGGCCACGGCAACCTCGCCGCCACAGAGCTTCATGAGTTCGCGATACGCGGTCACAACCTCGTCGCGCACGGCATCCGGAACTTCCTGCGTGAGGATGAGCTCGCGAATCAGCGTGGCCTGTCGATCGATGTCGTCGGGGCTGTCGTAATTCAGGCCCTTGAGGTGTCCGGCAATCTGGTCGTGCAGCGTGGTCTGGTTCATCACGGCGTCGAACGCGTCGGTGGTCACCGCGAATCCGGGAGGCACGGGCATTCCCGCGCTGGTCATGATGGCCAGCGACGTGCACTTACCTCCGAGGCGATCGTGCTCGGGCTTTTCGGCGCTGTCAAAGGGGAAGGTATAAAGCGACATTGCTTTCCTTTGTCTGATGAGAGGTGGTTACGAAGGGACTGACGTGAGGTCGGAAATTACCAGGTGACCGGCACGGCGAGAGGAACACGAAACGACAGGTTGTCGCCAAACTCGATGTCCTCACCGTTGGTGATGTGCAGACCGGGCAACTTCTTGGTGAGCTGCTCGAGGGCAACGCGCGTCTGAAGTTTTCCGAGCATGTTGCCGATGCAGTAGTGAATGCCGAAGCCGAAGGACAGGTTGTTCCGGGCATTTTCGCGCGCGATGTCGAACTTGTCCGGATCCGCGAACTGGCTGCCGTCGCGGTTCGCGGCGCCCATCACCAGCAGGAGCTTGGAGCCCTGAGGGATGTTGACTCCACCCACAACTCCGTCTTTCTCTGCCGTGCGACGCCAGGCCACAATGCTTCCGGCGGTGCGCAGCACTTCTTCAACGGCTCCGGGGATTTTGGCGGGGTCAGCCGAAATCTGTTCCCATGCCTCGCGATGAATCAGCAACTGGCGCACGGCGTTGGAGATGAGCGTGGTCGTGGTCTCGTGTCCGGCGAACAAGAGGCTGTAGAGGAACGAGGCGATCTCGTGGTCCGAAATCTCTTCGCCGGCGGCCTGAAGGTTGACGAGGTCGGTGACCAGGTTGTCTCCGGGCGTTACCTTCGCATCGGCAACCAGCTTCTGGCAGAAGTTCCAGTACGCCACCATGTTGCGCGCGTGCGGAACCTGCTCGTCATCGGTGAGGTCTCCCCAGGTGAGCGCGGCCCGCGATACGGCCCATTCCTTCACGAGGTCGATCATGTCGTGGGGGACACCGATCAGCGCAAAAATCGTGATGGTGGGCAGGTCGTACGCAAAGTCCGTAAGGATGTTCCCTGAGTTGGTGCCCTTGGCCACCATGGCGTCGATCAGTGCGTCGGCGTTGTCGCGAATGTAGGGCTCGAGCACCTTATAGCGACGAGGCGTGAAGGCCTTCGTGGCCACGGCACGAATGCGGGTGTGCTCCGGTGGGATGCGGGCGGAGAGACCTGAGTAGGTGGTGAACTCACCATCGGCGAGCACCTTCTTGGCTGCCGCACCCAGCGGGCGGATGGGCGACTGAGCGTCCTTTGACGAGAACGTCTCCCAGTCCTCGAAAACACCCTTAACGTCGTCGTAGCGCGTAATGACGTACATGCCGATGCGGTCATCCCACATCACGGGGGCTTCTTCACGAAGCGCGGCGTAGGAGGGGAACGGGTTCGTCAGCTTGAACGGCTCGAAGCCGTGGTAGTCCTTGTTGAAAGGCTTGGCCTCGGTAGCGGTAGGTGCCATGAGTGGTTCCTCCTTGAACGCGAATTACTTCATCTTGCTCCCGGAATCATTCCCCCGCGACAAACTGTTCTCACTCAGTGAGAACCGCTTTGGGGCAATTTTTGACCGCTACTCGCCGATGGTGAGGGGCCGACCGGCCATCGCGAACTCGATACGGTCAACCGTGCCACGCAATTGAGGCATGAACCGCTGCACCTCGCGGTACCGGTGCGCCTCAAAGACCAGACCAAGCGCCGATACCGTTTGACCGTTGAAAACAACGGGCAAGGCGACGGAAAGTGCGTTCATGCGCATCTGCTCGATCGTGATCGAATAACCGTCGCGACGAACATCGGCGATGAGTTGGGTGAGGATGCGCGGATCGGTCACCGTCTTGGCGGTGGGCGCCTCGAGCTCGCGCTGCAGGTAGGCGTCGACAAACCAGTCGGGCTGGGCGGCCAGGAGCACGCGCCCCACGGCCGTGGCGTGCAGCGGCAGGCGTCCGCCGATGCGCGAGACCTGAGGCATTTTGCGGGAGCTGTAGATCTTGTCGACGTAGAGGCTCTGGGTTCCCTCGCGAATGGCGAGGTGCACGTTCTCGTGCGTGAGGTCAAAGAGATCCTGCAAGAAGGGATGTGCGCGGTCGCGAAGGCGGCGTCCGGCGAGCTGGCCGAGTTCCCAGATGCGAAAGCCCACCTGGTACTTGCCGTCAGAGCCCTTGCGCAGGCCACCCCACTCTTCGAGTTCGTGCACCATGCGATAGGTGGTGGACAGTGGCAGTTTGGCGCGGGCCGCGATGCGGGCCACGGTGAGCGATCCACTCGACCCCTCGAAAGCGCCCAGCACGGAGAGCGCGCGCGAGGTGACGCTGGCGCCGCGAACCTGTTCGGGCTCTCCCATGCTCACCTCCGTTGGCTGCCTACCCCTAGATTATCGCGTGGCCTTAAGTGGTGGTTTTGCGACGGCGCACAATGATGAGCGCGATAGCGCCCGCGGCGAGCAGGCCCGCAGCGATCGTGCCTGTCGAAACCAGCGCGATGGCGCGTGAACCCGTGTCGGGCAGGGCCGAAGATCTGGGTGTTGCGGCAACGATGAAGATCGACTGCGTGTGGAAGGCGTGAGGTGCACTCGTACGGATGGTTGCGTTCGTGATTTCACCGACGAACGTGGCAGAACCCGTGGCAAAGTCCGCAACCATTAGCTCAGCCTGGAAATTGTCGCCTACAAACCAAGGGTTGCCGTTTCCGTCGAAGGTCATGCTCTCAACGGAGTTCAGGTTGTAACCGGTGTTCCCGTTGTACGAGTAGTTCGCCATGGTGATGTTATGGGCAGAGTCAGCCGTCGCAACACCGGTCGATGTGTTAACCGCGTAGGCAAGAAAAGTGGATGTGCCGCTGTCCCAACTGAAGGCGTAAACCTTGTCGTCGATGCGGTTGTAACCCATCACGTCGGGACTCACGCCCAAGCCGGTTCCCACCGCAGTGGCTGAGGCCGTCGATAAGTCAAGCGAATTGAGCTGAGGACCGCTAAAGAAAAACGCGTTTCCATCCTTGGTGATGGTGAAGCCCGGCATGCTATAGGCGCCGAAAGTTCGCGCAATGAGGGAGAAAACACCGGTTTTAGGATCGACCGTCGCAATGCTTGTGGAGCCAGGGTCACTGTAAGCCAAGTAGACCAAACCGTCATCGGGGTTCACCGCAGCATTCCCCGCACATGAGCCGTCGTTGGCGTTTCCCACCAACGTTGCATTGCCGTTTGTTGTGTCAACTCTGGTCAATTGTGGCCGAATGTTGTCACACGCTGCGGCAAAAAAGTCCTGCCCAGCAGGAAGCGTCGGAGCGACTGAGGCCTGTGCAGGAGCACTACCCGCGATAACCAGGCCGGCAACGGTCAAGACAACTGCGGCAAGAGCATGCTTCTTCACTGAACAAAAACCTTTCACTGATGGGGTTTCCCCCGCAAACGTATCGGAAGAAGTCGTCGCCACAGAGGAAAAGTCACAAACTTCCCCACGCACTGAGGGAATTACTGCGCGGCGCGCTTGCGCGGCAGTCGCTGGCATACCGGGCAAAAGTGCGAGCCGCGGTTCATGAAGGAGTCGCGGCGCAGAGTGGCACCGCAGCGCGGGCAGTCTTCCCCCTGTCGGCCGTAGGCATGCAGGCTGTGCTCGAAGTATCCGGCCTGGCCGTTCACATTCACGTACTGCGCGTCGAAGCTGGTGCCGCCCTCGGCGAGCGCTTGACCGAGAACGTCGCGCACGTGCCCGAGCAGTTCGCGCACCGTGGCGGCCGAGAGCGCATCCGTCGGTCGGTCGTAGTGCAGGCGCGAACGCCACAGTGACTCGTCGGCATAGATGTTGCCAATGCCCGAGATCAGCCCCTGGTCGAGCAGGGCGCGCTTGATGCCGGTGCGCCGCTTGCGCAGGGCGGCCACGAAAGCATCATCGTCGAAGACGGCCTCAAGCGGATCGGCGGCGATGTGCGCGGCTTGAGCGGGCACGAGTCCGCCAATGCCCTCGACCAGTTCGTCGACGGCCATGGAGCCAAAGATGCGCTGGTCAACAAAGCGCACGTCGACCGGGTTGCCGTTGGGCATCTCGGTCACGATTCGCACGCGCAGGTGCCGGTCGTCGGGTGCACTCGGTTCGCGCAGCAGTACCTGGCCGCTCATACCGAGGTGCACGACAAGTGCGTCGCCGTTACCCGCCCCGCCGGCGTGCGCCAGCGGCATCCACAAAAACTTGCCACGGCGCTTGATCTCGAGAACCGTGGCACCCTCGAGCAGGCCCACAAAGTCGCCGCGTCGGGCATCGTGACGCTTGAGCGAACGGGTGTCGAGCACCTGCACGCTGCGAAAGACAGATCCGGTGACGGCCGGCGCTAGCCCGGCACGCACCACCTCGACCTCGGGAAGCTCGGGCACGATGCGTTAGGCCGTGAGCTGCTCGTACGCGTGGTGAGCTGCCGCGATTTCGGCGTGCTTCTTGCTCGTGCCGGTTCCCCAGCCGGTGACCTCGCCCACCACGACGGTGGCGGCAAACACGCGAGCGTGATCCGGGCCGGAAGCTTCGACCGTGTAGTGCGGCGCATCGAGCCCCCGCGCGGCGGCCGCTTCCTGCAGGCTCGTCTTGGGGTCGACGTGCGAGCCAAACGTGTCGGCGTCGTTCATCAATGGCTCGACAAGACGCTCCACGAGGTCGGTGGCCACGACGGGTCCGGCCGAGAGAAACGTGGCACCGATGAGGGCTTCCATCGTGTCGGCCAGAATTGAATCCTTGTCGGATCCTCCGGTTTGCAGTTCCCCTTTGCCCAACAGGATGCTCGATCCGAGGTTCAGCCCGCGGGCGATGCGCGCGAGTGCCTGAGTGGAGACGAGGGCTGCGCGGCGCTTCGCCAGTTCGCCCTCGGGCAGTTGCGGAAACGTCGTGTACAACAAAACAGTCACGGCTTGACCCAGCACCGAATCGCCCAGAAATTCGAGGCGCTCGTTGTGCGGCAAGCCGCCGTTCTCGTAGGCGTACGAACGGTGCGTCAAAGCCAATTGACACAGCTGGGCGTCGATGTCGACACCGAGCAGTAGTTCAACCCCCGTACGCGCGGTCACGAGTGGTTAGACGTCAGCGACCTTGCGGCCCTTGTACTCCATGAAAAGAGGCGTTCCGGCCGAGTCTTCAACAATTCGGGCGCGGTGAGGGAGGCTGTAGACAACCTTGCCGTTCTCGATGGTCTTGACCAGAGTGGTGTTCTCGGCCTTCCACTGCGAGCGACGTGAGTGCGTGTTCGAGCGAGACTTTTTCCGCTTGGGAACAGCCATGATCTACCTCTTGCCTTAGTTGAACGTGAAGAAAGAATGCGACTCGTTATGAGTCTTGTTCGGAAGCCAGCTTGTGGAGCGCAGCCCAGCGCGGGTCAATTGACTCGCCCGGCGTCTGTGCCTGCCCTTCACTCAGACGCTCACCCGTCTCGGGATCGAGACCAGCGCACTCCGGCCGACATACCGGCTGGAACGGCAGTGCAAGCACTACCGCGTCTCTCACCACCGGTTCCAGATCGACATGGTCGTCTGTCACGCAATAGTCAAAGGCTTCGTCTAGAGAATACGCGAAAAGCTCTTGAAAATCGACTTGGACCTCTTCGGTCAGGGGCTCGAGGCATCGACCGCACTCCCCCGCGGCCTCGGTATCCACATCCACACTGACCAAAATGCCTTCGTGAACCGACTCGAGGCGCACGTCTAAGTGCATGGTGGCACCCTTCTGAACGGCCACCAGGCCTTCGCCCATCTTCTCGGGCACAACGATGTCCAGCTCTTTTTCGCGCTGTTCGCCGGGGCGATGCATCAGGTCGTGAACGCCCACGGTAAAGGGCGTGGGAACAAATCTGGCCATGTTAACTCCCGTGCGTCGCGAGGTAGTCGGCCACCACGTGAGGGACGTACGGGCGCACGTCTCCGCCGAGTGCGGCCACCTGGCGCACGAGCGAACTCGACACGTAGGCGTGGCCCGGTTCGGGCAGCATGAACACGGTCTCGATGCCCGCGAGGTTGCGATTCACGAGCGCCATGGGCGTCTCGTAGGCGAGGTCCTGGTTGGTGCGCAGACCCTTGACGAGCACCGTGGCGCCCACCTCACTGCAGTAATCGACGAGCAGGCCCACCGACCACTGGGCCACAACAACGCCCTCGAGGCCGGCTTGTTGCAGTGCCTGTTCGATCAGGGTGACGCGCTGAGCGATGGGCAGAAGTGCGCTCTTGGTCGGATTGTGCACCACAACCACGTGCACCTCATCAAAGATTTTGATGGCACGAGAGATCACATCGAGGTGACCCAGGGTGACCGGATCGAACGACC
>CAIVOR010000223.1 GCA_903907615.1 uncultured Microbacteriaceae bacterium
CGAGGAGAGTCTCTACTGATGGGAGTAGCGGAATCTGACGCGAATCCGAAACGATGAGCACGAGTTCGAGGTCGGGTCGCCGAGCGACGAGCTGTGCCAATTCGCGAGCGAGTCCGGCGCTGAACCGGCTGATGCCATCGTGATGGTCCCACCGCACGTAGCGTCCATCAAAGCCAATCCTCATGAGCGCACCGCGGGGAGTCTGAGGAACGAACGCATGGCGGTGGCGGCCTCGACGGCGGCCTCGTAGTGCACCAAGTGGCCCACACCGTCGATCACGTGAAGCGTCGCATTCTCCAACTGTGCCGCGAGTTCTCGTTGTCGGGGCAACGACGTGATGTCGTCACGATCGGCGACAATCATGAGGACGGGACCCGTGAGGCTCGACGCGAACTGACTGACGTCGTTGCGGACACTCGTTTGGAAAGCCTCGAGCACCGCCCGACGTCCATCGAAGACAGAAAAATACTGGTCGTGTTGGCCGTGAATCCAGCGTCGAAGGTTTTTGTCCTTGGTTTTCGCCATGGTGACACTCATCACGCGCACGATGGCTTTGTTGCGAAGTAGCGCGTATCCCCAACGCTCGGGCAACCATGCCGAAATTTTGTAGTAACCGACGGCCAATTTTGTCATCACCGCGCGGGGCCCGGTGAGTGCGTTGGCGGCGATGGGATTGACCAAAATCGTTGCGGGTGGGCTCACTCCGAGCGAGCGCGCCGCAGCAACAACGATTGAACCGAACGAATGGCCCAGAATCGCAGCGGACGGCCCGTGGGCGGTGACGAAGGATGCGAGCCACTGCGCATAGGCGGAGATGTCGGCGGTCCCAGCAAAAGTTTGCGTCGAGCCAAATCCGGGCAGGTCGGGAATGAGCACGCGCACGCGAGGTCCCAGGGCCGCCACAAAGGGCTCGAGTCCATGGTGATCGCCGCGGAAGCCATGAACCATGATCAGGTCGACCGGGCGGTCCGTGGGGCCGTAATCCCACCATGCGGTGTCGACCCCATCGATCATGCCCGTATGAGCACGAACGGGCACCTGCGCCAAGAGATCGGCGTAGGGAGACGTTGCGGGGCGCACGAGCGTAAGTCTACGGCGCGGTTGTCGCGCCACCCCGCTGTCAGGAGACGCGCGTAGAGTGAGGTCGTGAATTCACCAACACCACTCCCCGAATGGGCACAGACGCTGGCCGTATTTGACACGGAGACCACGGGTCTTGCTCCGGAGACGACGCGTATCGTCACGGCACACGTCAGCCTTCTCGATGCCGAGGGCAACGTCAGTGAGGCGCGTGATTGGCTCATCAATCCGGGCATCGAGATTCCTGAAATAGCCACGAGCGTTCACGGCATCACGACAGCATATGCGGTTGAGAATGGTGAAGAGCCGGCAGGGGCTATTGCTGACATACTCGCCGTCCTCGGCGCCCACCTCGATTCGGGTATCGCTATCGTCGCCTACAACGCTAGTTATGACTTCACGATCTTGGATCGTGAGGCAAAACGCTACGGACTTGAACCGCTGGCGAACGTTCGTCCCATCGTTGACCCCCTCATCATCGACAAGCAGGTTGATCGCTACCGCAAAGGCAAGCGTCGGCTAGAAAATGCTGCCGAACACTACGGCGTCAGTCTCGACAACGCGCATCAGGCCTCCGCCGACGCCATTGCCGCGGGTCGCATCGCTCAGGCGGTCGCCCGAGTGCACGCAGACAAGCTGTCGATGACCGCACTTCAACTTCACGATGCCCAGGTTCAGTGGGCCGCGGAGCAAGCCGCCAGCTTTGCCGAATACCTCAAATCCCAAGGCAAGACGCCTTACGCCGATGATGGTCGGTGGCCTGTTCGCTAGAAACAACAATTCGTAAAAACAACAAGGGGGCACCGCCGAAGCGATGCCCCTTGTGAAAAAGACTGACTAGTTGCTACCGCCGAAGCCCTTGAAGCGCTGGTTGAATTTCTCAACGCGACCGGCGGAGTCCATGATGCGCTGCTTGCCCGTGTAGAACGGGTGCGAGGCGTTGCTGATTTCTACGTCGATGACGGGGTAGTCGTTTCCGTCTTCCCAAGTGACCGTCTTTGACGACGTTGCCGTGGAGCGCGTGAGAAACGACGTTCCTGAGGCGAGGTCGTGAAACACGACTGCCTGGTACTCGGGGTGAATTTCAGACTTCATGAAGAATCCTTGTTGTTTGTGAGGATGTTGCCATCACTGTGAGGTCGCCGTGGCGAACGTCTTACTTTATCAGAGATTTAGAAGGCCACGTGCGCGCGGAAACCTCCGTCGACGGCCGATACCTCGATTGCGACGCCGTATGCGGCGGAGAGAACATCAGATGTCACGGTGTCAAAGATATGACCCGCCGCGACGACGGCACCGTCGCGCAGCACCAGCGCGTGAGTGAAACCCGCGGGGATCTCCTCGATGTGGTGTGTGACAACCACGATTGCCGGTGACGTCGTCACTTGGGCAAATGCGCCGAGAAGTCTCAGGAGGTCAGAGCGGGCGGCCATGTCGAGCCCAGCCGTGGGCTCATCGAGCAAGAGGAGCTCAGGATCGGTCATGATGGCCCGAGCCAATTGGAGGCGCTTCTGCTCGCCTTCGCTCAACGTGCCGAAAGTGCGTGAGGTGAGCTCGCCGAGACCCCACTCCCCCAAGACGCGACGCGCGCGACGGATATCAATCTCGTCGATGTCGCGACCGCGTGCTTGGGCAGCCGCATAGGCGGCAGAAACCACAGCGTCAGAAACGCTTTCCTCGGGATCGAAAC
>CAIVOR010000224.1 GCA_903907615.1 uncultured Microbacteriaceae bacterium
GAATCTCCACGTCTGCCGAGAGCTGAGCCTGCAGGTCGATCCACGTCGATGCTGGATCAATCACGGTGACGCCCTCGAGCTGCCAGCCGCGCACGATCAGGGCGTTGAGGCGTGACGCGGCGGCAGCCAGCTGAGCGCGGTCGTTGATGCCCTCGACCTTCCAGGAGTGCGCCACCTCCCACGCCTCAACCGTGGCGCCCGTTGCCCGCAACAGGCCCACCACATCCGTGATGTATTTCTCGCCCTGGGAGTTATCGGTCGTGAGCTGTCCCACGGATTCTCGCAGTGCCTGCCCGGCAAAAAGGTAAATGCCCGCGTTGACCTCGTTGAGCGACAAGACGCCGGCGTCGGCATCCTTGTGCTCAACAATGGCCTCGAGTGAGCCCTGCTCCGACCGAACAATGCGTCCGTATCCGCTGGGGTCATCCAGTGACGTGGTCATGAGGGTGGCCGCGGAATCTCCCGAGCGATGACGGGTGATCATGCGCCCGAGCGTTTCGGCATCGAGAAGCGGAACATCTCCGTTGAGCACGAGCACCTCGCCGGCAAAGCTTGCCGGCAGCGCGGCCACGGCCAACTCCACTGCTCGGCCCGTGCCGGGCACGTCATCCTGGTCGACGATGATGGCCCCGGGCAAATCAACCTCGATGACCTCGACGAGTCGATCGCGTTCGTGGCGCACCACGGTGATGACGTGAGCCGCGTCGAGTTGGCGCGCGGTGGCCAACACGTGCGACACGATGGTGACGCCCGCGAGCTTGTGCAGCAGCTTGGGGGTGGCCGACTTCATGCGCGTCCCCTGCCCGGCAGCCAGCACGATGATGGCCAGGTTGGCGTCAACCATGTGCATACTCCTTCGTGAGGGCAACAATCGGGACAAGACGACGTGCGCTCCGCCTCCAGGATTCGAACCTAGACTTAACAGCTCCAAAGGCTGCCGTGCTGCCATTACACCAAGGCGGACCGGTGGCGACCCGAGGATCTCGCACCGGTACTAAGTCTGCCAGAACTTTTCGTCGGCATAATGGGGACATGGCGAGCGACAACGACGAAGTGGCGCGAATCGTCGAGGCGTGGCAGCGCGAACGTCCCGACCTGGACTTCTCTCCGCTCGAGGTTCTGTCGCGCGTGGGGCGTTTGGCCAAACTGCTCGATCGGGCCCGCCGTCAGGCTTTCACGCGCTCGGAGCTCGAGGGCTGGGAGTTCGACGTGCTCGCCGCCCTGCGCCGCGCCGGGGCGCCCTATCAGCTGAGCCCCAAGCAGTTGTTGCAGCAAACCCTGGTCTCCAGCGGCACCATGACCAACCGCATCGACCGTCTCGTGACCCGCGGTTTGGTCACGCGCCGCGAGGATCCTCACGACGGTCGTGGAGTCCTGGTGGAAATGACCACCGCGGGCCTCACCCGTGTGGATGCCGCTATCACGCGCCTTGTTGATGCCGAGGCCGCCATGCTCGGTCCGCTCACGCGAGCCGATCAAAAGCGTTTGGCCGACGCGCTCAAGCGCCTCAGTCTGCACATGGATGAGGGCGGCGAGTAACACTCGCCGCCCTCATCTGCGCTTGTGCAGAATTGGCTTTTACTTTGCCAAAGCGAAGCCGCGGTAACCGTCGGCGGCCACCTCGTCACACGCCGCACGGAACGGCCCCACGCCCATGAGGGCGGGAAGCACCACGTGTGGCTTGCCGGCAACGTTGTCGCCCATGTACCAGGAGTGGCTGTCGCGGTGAACCGTGATCTGGCCAATCTCGTTGTTCATGGCAACCCAGGCATCCTGTGCTTCCTGCGTGGCCTCCATGCGGTTGTAGCCCTGTGCCGTGAGGTACGCGATGCAGTCGGTAATCCACTGCACGTGCTGCTCAATGGAGACCACCACGTTGGACAGCACCGAGGGCGACTGCGGGCCGGTGACGATGAACAGGTTGGGGAATCCCACCGACATCGTGCCCATGTAGGCCTTGGCGCCCTCGTTCCACACCTCGCGCAGGTTGGCGCTGTTTTCGCCAATCACGTCCATGTTCTTGAACGTGCCAGTGAAGGCGTCGTAACCCGTGGCGTAGACAATGACGTCAACCTCGAAGTCGGCCGCCTCCGTGGAGAAGCCCGTGGGGGTGATGCTCTTGAGCGGGCTTTCGAGCAGATCGACCAGGTGCACGTTGGGCTGGTTGTAGATCTCGTAGTAGCCC
>CAIVOR010000225.1 GCA_903907615.1 uncultured Microbacteriaceae bacterium
AGGCCCAGGGGCTTGTGGCCGGCGAGCTGCAGGCGACGCATCAGCAGGATCTGCACGAGGTTGCCCAGGTGCAGGCTCGGCGCGGTGGGGTCGAAGCCGCAGTAGTAGGTGATGGGGGCGCCGGCGAGCAGTGCCTTGAGCTCGTCGGCATCGGTGGAGACGTGCACGAGCCCGCGCCACACGAGTTCGTCCCAGAGGGAATCGAACGATGGGTCGTTGGCTGGTTTCGATACACCGGCTTCGCCGGCACTCAACCGGCTATTGTCTTGCGAAGTCATCAGACGCCCTCTACCTTCAGTGTGCGGGCGAGTTCCCGAACCCGCTTGGTGAGGTCCTTCTGCTGCGCGGCCACGGCCGACGGCGCGGTGCCGCCCACTCCGGTGCGCGACTCAACAGAACCGCGCACGGTGAGCACGCTGCGCACGTCCGGCGTGAGGTGTGGGCTGACGGTGGCGTACTGCGCATCGGTGGGTTCGTGCAGGTCGAGGCCGTTGGTCTCGCAGAAGCGCACCAACTCCCCCGAAATCTCGTGGGCATCGCGGAAGGCCACGCCCTGCTTGACCAGCCACTCGGCCACGTCGGTGGCCAGGGAGAATCCCGCGCCGGCCAGCTCGGCCATGCGATCGGTGTTGAAGTGCAGGGAGGCCACCATGCCGGTGAAGGCCGGCAAGACGGTTTCGAGGGTGACGACCGAGTCGAACACCGGCTCTTTGTCTTCCTGCAGGTCGCGGTTGTAGGCCAGCGGCAGGCCCTTGAGCGTGGCCAGCAATCCCGTGAGGTTGCCGATGAGCCGGCCACTCTTGCCCCGCGCCAGCTCGGCGATGTCGGGGTTCTTCTTCTGCGGCATGATCGACGAACCGGTCGAGTACGCGTCGCTTAGGCGGACGAAACCGAACTCGGCGGTGGACCACAGGATGATCTCCTCGGCCAGCCGCGACAGGTTGATGCCAATGAGCGTGGTGACGAAAGCGAATTCCGCAACGACGTCGCGCGAGGCGGTGGCGTCGATGGAGTTGGGCGCCGGGCTGTCGAGGCCGAGCTTGGTGGCAACGAGTGCCGGGTCGAGACCGAGCGAGCTGCCGGCCAGTGCACCCGAACCGTAGGGCGAAACCTTGGCGCGCTTGGCCCAGTCGGCCAGCCGTTCGAGGTCGCGCACCAGCGGCCAGGCGTGGGCCAATAAGTGGTGCGCGAGCAGAACCGGCTGAGCGTGCTGCAGGTGAGTGCGCCCGGGCATGATGGCGCCGGGGTGCGCCGAGGCCTGGCCGGCCAGAGCATCGATGAGCTGAATGACCTCGTGTGCAATCACGCGCGAGTGATCGAGCAGATAGAGGCGAATGAGTGTGGCGATCTGGTCGTTGCGACTGCGGCCGGCCCGAAGTTTGCCGCCGAGTTCGGGGCCGGCAATCTGCATGAGGCCACGCTCAAGTGCGGAGTGAACATCCTCGTCGGTGTCGAGGGCAACGAAGGTGCCCCTGGCCACATCGGCCCGTAGTGACTCGAGCGCGTCGAGCATGTGCGCGAGGTCATCCTTGGTGAGGTAACCGGCGGCAGCCAGGGCCTCGGCGTGGGCCTTCGAGCCGGCGATGTCGTACTCGGCGAGCACCCAATCGAAGTGCGTCGACTTGCTCAGCCGCGTGAGTTCGGGCGAGGGGCCCTCGGCAAAGCGGCCGCCCCAGAGCGCGCCGGCGTCACCGGCGTTGTTGCCTGCCTTCTTTGCTGCCATGTTCGTATTCTTTCACTACGGTTGCGGTCGATGGTTTCGATACGCCGACTATGTCGGCTACTCAACCTGCGAAGCTAGGTTGCGGTCGATGGTTTCGATACGCCGACCAAGTCGGCTACTCAACCTGCGAAGCTAGGTTTCGATACGCCGGGTTTCGATACGGTCGCGTTGCGACCTACTCAACCAGCGGGCTCAATGTCGGGTCTCGATACGGCGCTGCGCGCCTACTCGACCAGCGAAAGTAATTTAGGCGAGGTCTCGGCGGGCCGAGATCTTGCTGGGCAGTGACCAGATCTCGATGAAGCCCTTGGCCTGCGACTGGTCGAACGTGTCGCCCGTGTCGTAGGTGGCGAGGTTGAAGTCGTAGAGGCTCTGGTCGGATCGTCGCCCGGTGACCACGGCCTGGCCAGCGTGCAACTTCACGCGCACGTCGCCCGACACGTAGCGCTGAGTGTCGTTGATGAACACGTCGAGCGAACGCTTGAGGCCAGAGAACCAGAGGCCGTCATAG
>CAIVOR010000226.1 GCA_903907615.1 uncultured Microbacteriaceae bacterium
CCAGTCGGCGAGCTCGGCGAGCGAGCCGCGACGAATTTCTTCGTGCAGCTTGGTGAGTTCCCGACAGACGGCGGCCTGACGATCGGCGCCGAGGACCTCGCGCGCATCGGCGAGCGCCTCGGCGATGCGGTGGGGAGACTCAAAGAAGATGAGCGTGCGCGGTTCTCGGGCAACGTCCGAAAACAGCGACCGGCGTTCGGCTCCCTTACGCGGAAGAAAGCCGTCAAACGCGAACCGGTCGGTTGCGAGACCAGACAGCGTGAGGGCCACGAGGACCGCGCTCGGTCCCGGCAGACACGTCACGGTCACACCGGCCGCAATGGCGGCTTGCACCACGCGATACCCCGGATCGCTGACGGCGGGCATACCCGCGTCCGAGAGAACGAGAACGTCCGTTTCGCGGGCGCGCTCCACGACGCGCGCGGACTCATCGCGCTCGTTGTGTTCGTGCAGAGCAATGAGTGTGGGTCGGTGCGTCACGCCCAATGCCGACAGGAGATGCGCCGTGGTGCGGGTGTCTTCACAAGCAATGACCTCAACCGTTTCGAGCGCGGTGCGCAGGCGGGTGCTGACATCGCCCAAATTGCCAATCGGCGTGGCTCCCAGAATCAACACCGTCTCAGTCTGCCAGTCGACACCACATCCTCACCGTGCTTTCAGCGTTCGCCTCGCTAGGCTTTCGACCGTGACCGCACACGCACCTCTCGACCTGGCGCCCGATCGCACCGGCTCGCGTCTCGACGACTGGTGGATGCGCGTGCTGAGCTCGCCCGGTCGACAGCGCCTCTGGTTCTGGGGTGGCCCGCTGCTGGTGTTGTTGCTGGCCGCCGTTCTGCGCTTCTGGAACATCGCCAATCCACACTCGTTGGTGTTTGACGAGACGTTTTATGTGAAGGATGCGTGGTCCCTGTTTAACCGTGGCTACGAGACAACGTGGCCCGACGGAGCCGACGACTCGTTTGCTGCCGGTGATACCAACATCTTTGATGCCAACGCGTCGTACGTGGTGCATCCGCCATTCGGCAAGTGGCTCATTGGGCTGGGCATGGCACTGTTTGGCCCCGCCAACTCGTTGGGCTGGCGCTTCACGGTGGCTATTGCCGGGCTTGTCATTGTCTGGCTGGTGATGCTCATTGCTCGCCGCCTTACCGGCTCGACCCTGATTGCTGTGCTCACCGGAGGGCTCATCGCCATCGATGGTCTGGCCATCCAACTCTCGCGCGTCACCCTGCTCGACGGAATTCTGGCGGCCCTGACGCTGACCGGTGTGTACCTGGTCCTCGTAGATCGCATGGCGGCCCGACAACGGTTGACCCGACTACTCGCCTCGACGGCTTCCGACGGAACTCCGCCCGCGTGGGGCCCGGTGATGTGGTGGCGCCCCTGGCTGATTCTGGCGGGACTCGCCTTTGGTCTCAGTGCCGGCGTGAAGTGGTCGGGGCTTTATTTCCTCGTCGTGTTCTGTGTCTACGTCGTCGTGATGGATGCGCTCGACCGCCGCCGAGCCGGCGTCACCCTGTGGG
>CAIVOR010000227.1 GCA_903907615.1 uncultured Microbacteriaceae bacterium
CTCTCCTGTGAGAGTTGCGCGACTCCAGTAGCGCGTCTGCCAGGCGTCGAGACGGTCCTCGTTGACGACGAGGGTTGGCCCGTCTCGCCACTCCGTCACTCCCCGGATTCCGTGCAGGGAGTTGAGCGCCCAGAGTTCGGCTCCGGCCAGCTCAGCAGGGGTGACGGCTTCGTCGCGAATCTCGCATCCGTCCTCCTGCGCCATCTGACGCACAACCGCAACCGTCACGCTGTCGATGCGGGCAACGCTCTCGGTGGACACATGCAGCACGTCATCGCGCCACCAGACGAAACACGTGGTTGCGCCGTCAGCGAGGCGACCGTCGCCATCGAGGATGACCGCCTCGTCGGCATCCGACTCTCGAGCCCGCTCGCGAAGCTGGGCTAACACGGGAATGTCCGGACCCTTGATGGTCGGCTCGGTGCGGGGATCGTCGGGTGAGGTCCAGAGCGTTACGGTGCGGCCCAGCGGAGGAGCGGGCCGCAGCCAGAGTTCCAATTCGCCCCGCTCGGTGAGGTCACACCGAGGAAACCACAGGCCCGTCTTGGGCAAACCCGCGTAGGTGGCGTCGAGGAAGGCGGCGGGGGAGTTGACCATGCCCTGAGTGTCGGCATCGCGCAGAAACCGAGCGCGGTGCTGCTCGAGGGCAACGACGGCTCCGTCGCGCAGGAGAAACGAATCCGCAACAAAAAGCCCGAGCGTAGAACCCTCGACGGCGCGCAGTTCACTTCCGTTCCAGCGGTATCGGTCCTCGGTGAGTGTCACCGCTCTAGGCTAATACGGTGACACAGCCGGCCGTTCGCACGCTCGTGGCGGGATGGTGCGATCCCGAGCTGGTGTTTCGTGCGCACGCGAGTCAACAGGGCTATACGGGGCCAGGAGCGTGGCCCCCTCTGGTGTGGCTGGATGCCGGACCGGATGCGCGCGACGGATTCAGTTACGTCGGGCTCGATCTCGAGCAACCTCTTACTCGGTGGAGCGACCTGCGGGCCGCCGCAACGGTTGCCACGCATGCCGGGGGAGAGCGGCCGGCCACGAGCGACGGGCAGTTTGCACTCGGCTGGGTGGGCTGGTTGCCTTTCGACACCGGAGTGGGGTGGCAGGACCCTGCGCGCAAGGGTACGACCGACTCAACCCGCGACGCCTGTTTTTCACGCGTGAACACCGTGATCGAATTTGATCACGCGCGACACGAGATGACGGTGGTGACGTATCTCGGTGACGCGGCCACCGCCCGAGCGCTCGAAACGATTGCGCACGCGAGCGCATCCGATTTCCCACCGTTTGAAGCCGGGAGCTCCGCCGACGCGACGCGCGGCTCGTGGCGCGACACCGACGACGAGTACCTCGCGAACATTGACGCGTGTCGTGCCGAGATTGCGGCGGGCAACGCCTATCAACTGTGTCTCACCAACTCTTATCGGGTAGACACCCCGTTCGACCTGTCCCGCGCGCTCGCGGTGTATCGACGCCTCCGGCGCAGCAATCCCAGCCATCACGGCGCCTTCATCTGTCTTGACGACACGGCCCTGCTCAGTTCCTCGCCAGAAATCTTCCTCTCGATTTCTGCCGACGGGCGCGCAACCACCAAGCCCATCAAGGGCACGCGTCCCCGCGGGGCGAACGCCGAGGAAGACCGGATGCTTCGCGATGAACTCGCCCAGAACGTCAAAGAGCGGGCCGAGAACGTGATGATTGTCGACCTGATGCGCAACGATCTCGGTCGAGTCGCCCAGGAGGGCAGCACCCGCGTCGACGCGCTGCTCACCGTGGAGTCCTACGCCAACGTGCACCAGCTCGTGAGCACCGTGAGTGCGCAGCTGAGGCCGGAGTGCACGGCCCTCGATGCCGTGGAGGCGTGCTTCCCCGCGGGCTCGATGACGGGAGCGCCCAAAATCAGCGCGATGCGCATCCTGACCCGCCTCGAGGGCGGTGAGCGCGGCATCTATTCGGGGGCGTTTGGATACTTCGGCGATGACGGTGCCGCACAGCTCGCGATGGTCATCCGTTCGCTTGTCATTGATGCCACGGGAGCACACCTCGGATCCGGTGGAGGCATCACCATAGATTCAGACCCGCAGGAGGAGCTCGCTGAGATGCACCTCAAAGCAGCCCCGTTGCTTCGTGCGCTGAACGGCGACGATACGCCGGTAATCTAGAGGGCGATGAGTACCGAACAGGCAGGGACGCCCGAGAACGCCGGGACTGACCCTCGCGACGCCGAAACCTTCGACTTTCGCTCGATTCAGGAGAAGTGGCTTCCTGTCTGGGATGAGCGCGAACCATTCCGGGCCGACAGCCCTGCAGATGACCGCCCGCGCAAGTACGTGCTGGACATGTTCCCGTACCCTTCGGGTGACCTGCACATGGGGCACGCCGAAGCGTATGCACTCGGCGATGTCATTGCCCGCTACTGGCGTCACCGCGGCTACAACGTGCTGCACCCGATCGGGTGGGACTCTTTTGGCCTTCCGGCCGAGAACGCGGCAATCAAGCGCAACCTGAATCCCGTCACGTGGACCTACGACAACATTGAGCAGCAACGCACGTCGATGCGCCGTTATGCCGCATCTTTCGACTGGTCGCGCGTCATCCACACGTCTGATCCCGAGTATTACAAGTGGAACCAGTGGCTGTTCCTGCAGATGTATAAGAAGGGCCTCGCGTATCGCAAGGATTCCTGGGTGAACTGGGATCCGGTCGACCAGACCGTGCTTGCTAACGAACAGGTGATGCCCGACGGCACCTCGGAGCGTTCCGGTGCCATCGTCGTCAAGAAGAAGCTCACCCAGTGGTACTTCCGCATTACCGAGTACGCCGACCGCCTTCTCGATGACCTCGACAAACTCGAGGGTGCCTGGCCGTCCAAGGTGCTCACCATGCAGCGCAACTGGATCGGCCGCTCGCGCGGCGCCGACGTTGCCTTCGAGATCGAAGGACGCCCTGAGCCTGTGACGGTGTTCACCACTCGCCCCGACACACTCTGGGGTGCCACATTCATGGTGGTCGCCCCCGATGCCGACCTCGCCAGCGAACTCGTGGCCGAAGCCGATGCCGACGTGCGCCTCGCCTTTACCGAATACCTCACCGAGACGCAGAAGGCCACCGAGATCGAGCGGCAGAATGCCGATCGCCCCAAGACAGGAGTCTTCCTCGGGCGTTACGCCATCAACCCCGTGAATGGCGAGCGCATCCCCGTGTGGGCCGCCGATTACGTTCTGGCCGACTACGGTCACGGCGCCATCATGGCGGTACCCGCACACGACCAGCGCGACCTCGACTTTGCGCGCACTTACGACCTGCCCATTCGCGTTGTCGTTGAACAGGCACCTGTCGATACTTCGACGAGCTCAGCACAGCGCCCCGGTGAGACCAACGACCCCGCCATCACCGGTAAGGCGCTCGCCGGAGACGGCAAACTCGTCAACTCCGGTCCGCTCGACGGCCTGACTAAGGTTGACGCCATCGAGCGCGCCATCGCGGTGCTGGCGGAACGTGGTACTGGCGCGGCGGCCACCAACTTCCGCCTGCGCGATTGGCTCATCTCGCGCCAGCGCTACTGGGGAACACCCATCCCCATCATTCACGCCGAGGACGGCACAGAGATCCCCGTTCCCGAAGACCAGCTTCCCGTGGTCTTGCCGCCCACTGAGGGCCTCAATCTGCAGCCCAAGGGCTCATCGCCGCTCGGCGCTGCCGAGGACTGGGTGAACGTGCCGAGCCCCATCGATGGATCGCCCGCGCGTCGCGACCCCGACACCATGGACACCTTCGTCGACAGCTCGTGGTATTTCTTGCGCTTCCTGTCCCCGAACGACGACACCCAGGCCTTCGATCCGGCACAGGCCAAGCGCTGGGCGCCCGTGGATCAGTATGTCGGTGGCGTAACCCACGCCATTTTGCACCTGCTTTACGCCCGCTTCATCACCAAGGTGCTGTTCGACCTCGGGTTGGTCGACTTCGATGAGCCGTTCACCGCGCTGCTCAACCAGGGCATGGTTCTCATGGACGGTTCGGCCATGAGCAAGTCAAAGGGCAACATCGTCAAGCTGTCGGATCAGCTCGAGGAGCACGGTATTGACGCCGTGCGTCTCACCATGGCGTTCGCCGGACCCCCCGAGGACGATATCGACTGGGCCGACGTGTCTCCCGCCGCGAGCAACAAGTTTCTTGCACGCGCGTGGCGAGTGGCCGGCGATGTAACGAGCGCTCCGGGGGCTGACCCGTCATCCGGGGATGCAGCCCTGCGCCGCGTGACCCACGCCCTGCTTGCGGATGCACCGGCACTTGTTGAGTCGTTCAAGTTCAATGTTCTCGTGGCCCGCCTGATGGAACTGGTCAACGTCACGCGCAAGGTGATTGACTCGGGTGCTGGTGGAGCCGATCCGGCGGTGCGCGAGGCCGCCGAGGTGACCGCCCTGATGCTTGATCTTTACGCGCCGTACACCTCCGAAGAGATGTGGTCGATGCTCGGTCATGACCCGTGTGTGTCGCTCGTTGAGTGGCCCGTGGCCGACGCCTCGCTGCTCGTGCACGACTCGGTCATGGCAGTGGTTCAGGTTGATGGCAAAGTGCGCGATCGCCTTGAGGTGTCGCCCGATATCGCCGACGACGAGTTTGAGCGTCTGGCTCGCGACTTACCGGGCGTCGTGCGCGCCCTCGAAGGTCGCGAGATTGTGAACGTCATTGTGCGAGCTCCCAAGCTCGTCAACATCGCGACAAAACCCGCTTAGTCGCAAAGCGGTAACCTCTCGCCCACAGCGCGATGGCAGCGACCTGTTTCGCAACCGACCGCGCTCCAGCCTCGTTGCCGCTGCCGCTCGGTAACGTCACGCCGTGCGTTCTCGTCTGAGTTGGATCATCACATCCGTCGTCGGCGTTGTCGTGGTGTCGATTGCTGTTGTGACGGCACTGAACGCCGGTTCGTCATCGCGCACGATTCCCGTTGTCGTCCCCACAGCGCTGCTGAGTACCGGCGAGCCTGACCCGTCGACCGGACCGGCCGCTGAGGGGTCATTTTCGTCATCGACATCGCCTGAGATTTACGTTCACGTCGTGGGCGGTGTGGTTCGCCCAGGGCTTTATCGCCTCGCGCCGGGTTCGCGCATTATCGATGCCGTCATGGCGGCCGGGGGACTGGCGCCGGATGGTTCGCAGTGTCAGGTCAACCTGGCTCGGGTGGTCACTGACGGCGAGCAGGTCGTCGTGCCACAGACTCCGCCCGGCACGCCGTGTCGTTCAGTGCAGGCAGGCGGTGGCTCGTCGGGTGGGGTGACGGGAAGTGGCCCGGTGAGTCTGTCCACGGCCACACTTGAGCAGCTCGATGCGCTTCCCGGCATTGGTCCGGCCTTGGCGCAACGAATCATCGATTACCGGGAAGCGAATGGGGGATTTCGCAGCGTCGATCAATTGAACGAGGTGTCGGGCATCGGATCAAAGGTTTTGGCAAACATTGCTCCGCTCGTTACGCCGTAGGGGTATCGACCTGCGCCTGGCCCTCGTGGCGGCCTTAGTGTGGGCACTTCAGGCCGTCATCACGGTGTCGACGCGCAACGACAACACCTACGAACGTGCCGAATCGATGGCCCCGCCCGAGTGGCAACAGGCATTCGCCGAGGTGTTGCGGGGACTCCCCGGCGACGGCGCTGCCCTCTTGCCTGGTTTGACGCTGGGGGA
>CAIVOR010000228.1 GCA_903907615.1 uncultured Microbacteriaceae bacterium
CCCTACGACATGACCGAGGTCATTCGCCGCGTGGTTGACCGCGAAGAATTCCTTGAGGTTCAGCCTCTCTTTGCACCCAACATCGTGATTGGTTTCGCGCGCGTCGAGGGACGCACCGTCGGAATCATTGCCAACCAGCCCAGCGCCATGGCCGGCACACTCAACATTGAGGCCGGCGAGAAGGCCAGCCGGTTCGTTCGTTTCTGTGACGCATTCTCGATTCCGATTGTGACGCTCGTCGATGTTCCCGGCTACCTGCCCGGCACCGACCAGGAGTGGACCGGTGTCATCCGACGCGGCGCCAAGCTTCTCTACGCCTACGCCGAAGCCACCGTGCCCCTGGTGACCGTGATTACGCGTAAGGCCTACGGTGGCGCCTACATCGTGATGGGGTCAAAGCAACTCGGCGCCGACATCAACCTGGCATGGCCTACGGCAGAGATTGCCGTGATGGGCGGACAGGGCGCGGTCAATATTTTGTTCCGCGACAAGATCAAAGAGGCCGAGGCTTCGGGGGCTGACGTGAACGCGGTCCGCACGCAACTCGCGAACGAGTACACCTACAACGTGGCTAGTCCCTTCCTCGCTGCCGAACGCGGCGAGCTGGACGGCGTCATTGAGCCCGCGGCCACGCGGGTTGCAATCATCAAGGCGCTGCGCGCGCTGCGCGGAAAGCGGGCGACCCAGCCCGCCAAGAAGCACGGAAACATTCCGCTGTGAGCCTCGAGGGCCTTGAGTTTCGCACTCGCGGCGTAACCCCGGAGGAGAAAGCCGCCATCGAGGTCGTGCTCGACGCGGTGATCGACGAGGAGTCCGCCGAGGAACACGCGGTGAGCGGAGGCCGCCAGACTCCGTGGGAGCGCTCTCAGCGCACGATGCGCGACGACATCGACAGCGGCATTCAGTTCGGCGTGGACTACCCGAACTAGGGCTACCGACGTCGGCCAAACTGCCCCTTGTCAGTGGCGCCCTCCGGTGGGACACTGAGTTTTTAGCAGTGGATGTCCCCCCATTTTCGACTGCCCAAAATCCGCGGCGGAGCACTTTTTCGGGTTGTTGCCCCGGCGCGGTGAGAGGTCAGAGGGTCGGCTGTCGAAGTCGGCCCTCTGGTCTGTGGCCACCTAGTCGCGGGTGAAGCGCGCCACACACTCGAAATGGTGGGTGTGCGGAAATAGATCGAACGCCTCGAGGTGCACCAGACGATAACCGTGTGAGACCAGCAGGGCTGTGTCTCGGGCAAGCGCCACGGGGTCGCACGCCACATAGATGACCTGCGCGGGTTCCAGACCCACGAGGGCATCGATCACCGGCTTCCCCGCACCCGCTCTCGGCGGATCAAGTACTACGGTGGCACGGCGGTAACGCGAGCGTTCAGCCGCCGAGCCATTGTCGAGCTGTTCATTCAGGAAGCGGTCGACGCGTGCGGTGACGGCACGGGCACCGACCCACTCGGCGAGGTTTTCGGCCGCGAAGTCAGTGGCATCCGCATCCGACTCGACGGTGGTCATGCGCGTCGTCGACCCGCCCACATCTGCCAGGGCCGCGGCGAGAAGTCCGACACCCCCGTAGAGGTCCAGGTTGGCCGCCTGCGGGTCGAGCAGAGCGTCATCGGTGGCGGCCCGAACCGCGGCAGTCAGCGTGGCGGGTGCCTGGCGGTGCACCTGCCAGAAACCCAGGGCACGAACGCGAAAGGCGCGCTCGCCCACTGTTTCGGTCAGGATGAGCGGCGAGTCGGCCTCGAGTTGTCGCGCTTCGACTCCACCGGGCGCCACCAGATCGAGAGTGGACGGGCCCGTGAGTCGAACCGCCAGGGGCGCGACGCGCTCGATGTCGGCCACAGCGAGCGGCAAGCCCTCGACGGAAACGACCGAGTGGCTGCGTGCAGCATACGGACCCACGCGACCGGCGGCATCGATGTGCAGACGAACTCGGGTGCGCCAGCCCAGCCCGTTGTGCTGCTCGTCATCTCCCACTGGCTCTACCCGGACGGGCGCGGTCAGCAGGCCCGGTAAGGGCAACTTGCCCACCCGCTCAAAAGATTCGTGCAGCACGGTGGTTTTGAGTTGGCGCTGAAAAGCCAGATCGATGTGACCAAACTCGGCACCGCCAGCGCGGTTCTCGGGCGGCCGACTTACCGACGCCTCGGGCCATACGTGGTCGCGCCGATGTTGCGATGGCGTGATGACGGAAAGCGTGTCCGCACGCCAGAAACTCGATTTGCTGGCTTCGGTCACGCGCACGCGAACGCGTTCTCCCAGCACGGCATCGCTGACAAAAACGACGCGACCCTCGTGGCGCGCCACGAACACGCCGCCGTGTGCCACGTTGGTTATGTCACACTCAAACTCGTCGCCCACGAAGCGCAGTCTGCCACGTTCCGCGAGCGCCCTCGTGCGCGACTCACAAAAGGACCCCGACCATGCGCCTCTACCTCGCCTCCACCTCGCCCGCACGCCTGGCCACCCTGCGTGCCGCTGGCATCGAACCGATTGTGGTACCGAGCGGCGTGGACGAGGATGCGGCCGTGCGCGAGGCCGAAGCCGTATCGGGTCCACTCCGGGCGGCGGACATGGTGCTTCTCCTTGCTCGCGCTAAAGCGGAGGCGGCCCTCGCTCAGGCGACAGCCGCGGGCACCCACCTCGACGGACTCGTGCTCGGTGGCGATTCGGCCTTCCTGCTCGACGACGTGATTCACGGCAAACCGCACACCCCCGAGCGTGCGCGCGAGCGCTGGCACGCACAGCGTGGCCGCACCGGTGAGCTCTACTCAGGGCACTGGCTGATCGACGCCACGAACGCGGACGAGCCTCGCGGGATAGGTGCCACGACGATGGCCCGAGTCACCTTCGCGGATGACATCAGTGACGCCGAAATCGACGCGTACATCGCCACGGGTGAACCGCTCGCGGTCGCCGGTGCGTTCACCATTGACGCGCGGGGAGCCGCATTCATCGACCGCATCGAGGGTGATCCGTCAACCGTAGTGGGCGTCAGCATTCCGATGGTTCGTCAGCTTGCCCAACGTCTGGGCGTGGAGTGGCCCAATCTCTGGTCGACCTCGTCAGAGGACTGAGAGCGCGGGTTCGGACCCTGAGCGGTTGCCCCGCAGGGTGATGTTCTCGGTGGCGTCCGAGTAGCGCACCATTGCCGGGCAATCGAACGGATCCCGAGCCGAGAGCCCCACGCGATTCAGGTACTCGATCACACGCGCGTACGACGCCATCATGCCGGACTCGGTGTAGGTCAGCCCTTCCTTCTTGCAGGCGGCCTTCACAAAGCTCCGCGCAGAGTTGAGGTGTGGTCGGGCCATTCCGGGAAAGAGGTGGTGTTCAATCTGCAGGTTCAGGCCGCCGTAGAGCATGCTCATCCAGAATCCTCCACGAATGTTGCGCGAGGTCATGACCTGTCGGCGAAAGAAGTCGATCTTCATGCCGGCGGAGATCAGCGGCATTCCCTTGTGGTTGGGGGCGAACGAGGCTCCCATGTAGATGCCGAAAACGGCCATCTGCACGCCGATGAAAGCGAAGGCCATGCCCACGGGAAGCAGCCAGAACACGATGCCCACATAGGCGCCGAGGCGCAAAAAGATGAGCGTTAGTTCGAGTGCCCGGCCGGGGATGGGGCCTTTCTCAAACAGCGCCATGGTTGACCGAAGGTGCAGGTTCAACCCCTCAAGGGTCAGCAGCGGAAAGAAGAAATAGCCCTGTCGGCGCGTCAGCCACGCCATAAAGCCCGTGCGGGTGCGCGCGTCTTCTTCGGTGAACGAGATGGTGTCGATCGCGATGTCGGGATCCTTCCCCATCGTGTTGGGGTGCTGGTGATGACGCGTGTGCTTGTTCATCCACCAGGCGTAGCTGATGCCCACCACACCGGCGGCGAGGAGACGACCAACACGGTCGTTGGCTTTGCCCGACGTAAAAACCTGACGGTGCGAGGCCTCGTGGGTCAGAAACGCGAACTGGGTGAGCACGATGCCCAGTGCGGCCGCGATCAGCAGTTGGTACCAGGTGTCGCCGAGAACGATGAACCCGTAGACAACCCCCGCGGTGGCCAGCACGAGCGAGCCAAATACGATGCCGTAGAAGCCCGGGGCGCGACGCATGAGTCCTGCCTCTTTCGCGGTGGCGAGCACACGCGAGTAGGCGCTCGGTGTGCGGTCCCTGTCGGCGTTCTGACGAGGAGACGTGGCCCTGACGGGACCCAGAGTAGAGGCAAGTGTATTCACGGGCTGAGCCGACCTGTCCGAATAGGTGGTCGACATTCCAGCCAACAAGTGAAGAAAGTTTCCTTAGTCCGAACGCTAGTGCACACGGCTGTGAGTTTGCCCTTTCTCGTCGCACGGCAAATCGCGTTGCGCAATCGAGAACGGCGCGGATCTGCCGACTCTCGGTAGGCTGAATGCCATGTCTCGCATCCACAAAGTGCTCATTGCCAACCGCGGTGAAATCGCCGTGCGCATTGTTCGAGCAGCCCGCGACGCCCGCATCGGATCGGTCGCGGTTTACGCCGACCAAGACCGCGACGCGCTGCACGCCAAGCTTGCGGACGAGGCCTACGCTCTCGGTGGCACCACGAGCGCCGAAACGTACCTCGTCATTGACAAGATTCTTGCTGTGGCCCGCCGCTCGGGTGCCGACGCCGTGCACCCCGGTTATGGATTCCTTGCCGAGAACGCTGACTTTGCTCGCGCCGTCATTGACGCCGGCCTGATTTGGATTGGCCCGAGCCCCGAGGCCATCGAACGTCTGGGCGACAAGGTCTCCGCCCGTCACGTGGCCGAAAAGGTGGGCGCACCACTTGCCCCGGGAACACTTAACCCCGTATCGGGTGCCGACGAGGTGCTGGCGTTTGTCGACGTGCACGGTCTGCCCGTGGCCATCAAAGCGGCGTTCGGCGGCGGCGGCCGTGGTCTCAAGGTCGCGCGCACCCGCGAAGAAGTTCCCGAGATGTTTGAGTCGGCGACGCGAGAAGCCATTGCCGCCTTCGGCCGCGGGGAGTGCTTTGTCGAGAAGTACCTCGACAAACCGCGTCACGTGGAAACCCAGTGCCTCGCCGATCAGCACGGCAATGTGGTGGTGGTCTCCACGCGCGACTGTTCACTCCAGCGCCGTCACCAGAAGTTGGTGGAAGAGGCACCTGCGCCGTTCCTCACCGACAAGCAACTCACCGAGCTCTACGCGTCATCGAAGGCCATCCTCAAGGAGGTCGGCTACGTCGGTGCCGGAACCTGCGAATTCCTGATTGGTGCCGATGGCACGGTGTCGTTCCTTGAGGTCAACACGCGCCTCCAAGTGGAGCACCCCGTCTCCGAAGAAGTCACGGGCATCGACTTGGTTCGCGAACAGTTCCGGCTTGCCGAGGGGGGCGTGCTCGACTACGCCGACCCAGAGATCACCGGCCACTCGTTCGAGTTTCGCATCAACGGCGAGGATGCCGGACGCAACTTCATGCCCGCTCCCGGCCCGGTGCACGAGTTCACGGTCCCCGGCGGACCGGGCGTGCGCGTCGACACCGGCGTCACGGCAGGTGACGTCATTTCTGGCTCGTTCGACTCCATGATTGCCAAGCTCATCGTGACGGGCTCCACGCGCGCCGAGGCTCTCGAACGTTCGCGCCGCGCCCTCGACGAGTTTGAGGTGCACGGCCTTCCCACGGTGCTGCCGTTCCACCGGGCCGTCGTGAACGACCCCGCGTTTGCCCCCGAGGGCGACGCCCCGTTCGCGATCTACACGTCGTGGATTGAGTCCGAGTGGGACAACACGGTCGAGCCCTGGAGCGGGCAGAGCGACGACGTGGTCCCCGAGGCTAAGCGCCGCGGTGTCACCGTTGAGGTAGACGGCCGACGTATCGAGGTCTCACTGCCAGCCAAGGTTTTGCGCGCCAACGCCGGTGACTTGGTCACCCTCGGCCCCGCACCCAAGCGCAAGACATCCGCGGGAGCAGCTGCTGGCCCGTCCGGTACGGCCGTCAAGGCACCCATGCAGGCCACCGTGGTGAAGGTCGCCGTGACCGAGGGTCAGAAGGTCGTCAAGGGCGATCAACTGCTCGTTCTCGAAGCCATGAAAATGGAACAGTCTGTTGCCGCCCACAAAGACGGAATCGTTACCGGCATCAGTGCGCCCGTGGGCGAGACGGTGTCCAACGGCCACCTGCTGCTCACCATCGAAGACGCCTAGCGCGCCCTCCAGAACACCTGAGTGCGCTAGCCCACCTTGTGCAGCGCGCGCGCCGCATCGGTGATGGATCCCGTCAGCGACGGGTAAATGGCAAATGCGCGAGCCACATCGTCGACCGTGAGGCGGTGTTCTACCGCGAGCGCGACGGCAAAGATGAGCTCAGAGGCGTTGGGCGCCACAATGACGCCGCCGATCACCGTTCGCGACGTGGTGGTGGCAATGAGTTTCACGAAACCATCGGTGATGCCCATCATTTTGGCGCGCGGGTTGTGTTCGAGGGGCAGCTTGTGAATGGTGCCGCGAATTGTGCCCGCTTCGATCTCCGCCTGAGACCAGCCGACTGTGGCGATCTCAGGCTGAGTAAAGATGTTCGCGGCCACGTTGCGCTCGTCGAACGGCTCCACGGCATCACCCAGGGCGTGGAAGGCGGCCGTGCGTCCCTGCATGGACGCGACCGAGGCCAGCGGCATGGTTGCTGAGCAATCACCCACTCCGTAAATATTGGGGACGCTCGAGCGCGCCACGCGGTTGACGCGAATGTGGCCGTCATCGGTGAGTTCGACCCCGGCTTCTTCAAGCCCAATCCCCGCCGTGTTGGCAATCGACCCCACGGCCATGAGGACGTGCGAGCCTTCGACGGTCGTGCCGTCGGCCA
>CAIVOR010000229.1 GCA_903907615.1 uncultured Microbacteriaceae bacterium
GGTGTTGCCACCCACGCCGGTGTCCATGTCCGTGTGGGAATAGAGCGTTTCGAGGCGCTCATTGGGCACGTGCAGCACCTCCCGGAAGTAACCCGCGTCACCCTCGACTCGAGCGGAGTCGTTCCAAAATGATGCGTAATCGCTTCGTTCGGTCCAGGCACGGTAGGCATCGGGTTCGGCACGCCAGTAAAAGACGCTGACCCACGTGTACAGGCCGTTCTCGTCGGTGTACTCGGCACAGTCCCGCCAGTCCGGCGCCGCCGGACCGTCCGTGAGTGAACGTGTCCACGCGCGAAACGCCTCCAGGTCGGCAGCGTTCTTGCCGGCCTGAATGGCGTAGTACGCAATGGTGACGGGTTCCGAAATGCGCGCGGAGAACGCGGGTACCGGCGGCACCCAGTCGTGCGGCTTGCGCGAGGGGAGGTTGTGATTAACCATCGGTGCTACTCGGCAGCCTCGCCGGCACTCGCCATTTCGGGGAAGTCAATCTCGGTGCCGAACTTACCGTCACCAATCACGACGCGCTGCGGTGCGTTGTTGAACACGAGCTGAGTCACGTCGGGACGGCTGTAGTGCCCGCCCGGGTCAGCAGCGTTCTTGGCGTACGCGATCATGTCGAGGTTGATGTCGGCCGTGACGAAGCCCTCCTCGGTGGGAGGAAGGGGAGTCGACAGAACGGACGAGTCGGGACCAAAGATGGTGGCGTAACCGCCGCCTCCGTTGTAGATCGGCGGAATCGAACCGTCGGCCAGGGCAAACGTCTTGATTCCCTCGTCACTCATCAGTTGCGTTGACGCCAGCACGAAGCAGCTGCCCTCGAGTGCATAGACCTTCGATGCGCCGAAGACGTTGGCGTCGTGGCTGAGCGCCGGAACCATGTCGAGGCAACCAAAGTTGGGCCAGCCCGAGACATGAATCTGCTCGTTCTGGGCGTACATGGCGTACTTCGTCAGCGGCTGCAGGTGCTCCCAGCAGTTGAGTCCACCCAGGCGACCGAACTCGGTGTCGACAACCTTGAGGTCGGAGCCGTCGCCCTCGCCAAAGAGCGTGCGCTCGACATGGGTGGGCTTCAGCTTGCGACGGTGCAACAGAATCTCACCGTTCTTGCCGATGGCGGTCTGGGCCATGTACAGCGTGCCGTGAGCGCGCTCGCTGTAGCCGGTCATGATGGCGATCTTGTTGTCACGCGCGGCCTCGCGAATGCGCATCATCTGGGGGCTGTCCACCGAGAGCGAGTTCTCGTGGTACTGACCCACATAGGGCATCTGTTCCGGAACGGGCACGGTCCACAGGAATTGCGGGTATCCGGGAATCCAGGTTTCGGGGAAAGCGATCAGTTCGACGCCTTCGCTGGCGGCCTTTTTCATGATCTCGATGGTCTTGTCGACGGTTCCGTCGAGGTCCAGCCAGACGGGCTCGGCTTGAACGGCAGCAACCTTAAATGTTCGACTCATGGGGCAAACCTCCTTGTTTGGCGACACGAAATAGATGTAGCGACCCTCAACCTAGTGACGCATCAGCGCGGCCGGCTCGGCAGATGGGGCAC
Organism: uncultured Microbacteriaceae bacterium; assembly: GCA_903907615.1. Taxonomy (GTDB): domain Bacteria; phylum Actinomycetota; class Actinomycetes; order Actinomycetales; family Microbacteriaceae; genus UBA963. Next base: position 1,547 of record CAIVOR010000229.1, read on the forward strand.
TCCTCAGTCGGCGTTTTGTGCGCGCACCCTTTTACCGCGGAGCGCGACGAAAGATAATGGAGTCAACGCGTGAGAGACGAGCGGTCCCTTCCGACGCAAACAGAGGTGCACTTATGGGCGTGATTACGGCACGTAACGCCGATGAGTGGCTCGACGTCGCCAGCCAAAGCTTTGTGCCGCTGACCTTTCAGCGTGTGGCAACCTCGTTCAATGCCGAAATGGATTGGCGCACGCTCAGCGATCAGGTGAGCATTGCGGGTATTAGTTCTCAGGCCATCGTGATTGATCGCACTGAGCGACTCGCGGCGCACGCGGTGAGCGACGACATCCACATCTCGCTTCAGGTGAATGCCCGCGGGTCGGTGGTGCAGGGCAACAACGTCTCCACGGTCAGCCCTGGATCGGTCACACTCACCGAAACAAACCGTCCCTTCACGCTCAACTACATTGAGCCAAACCAACGCCACATCGTGTTGCAAACGAGTCGGCAGGCGCTGGGGGTGAGCGACGAGGTGCTGCACCACGCGGCCGGCCGTCACCTCTCGGGTCTCAACCCCGCGCGCGACGCCTACGTGTCGCTCGTCACGTCGTTCATGGCGCAGCGTGCGCCCGTCTCCGAGGAGGGAGCAGCCGAGATGTCGGCGCTTGTCACCTCGCTGGCCTCGGCCATGCTGCGTTCCGCGTGGGAATCGGCGCCCGCGCTGCCGAGCTCAGCGGAGGCCATGCACCTCGCCATGGTGTCCTTCATCCGTGTGCACGTGCGTTCGCCGTTCCTCTCTCCCGAGACGGTGGCCAAGGCGCACTTTGTGTCGCGGCGACGACTCTACGAAATCTTTGAAGCATCGGGGGAGTCGCCGGCCGACACCATTCGGCGGGAGCGCATCGAGTGTGCGAAATTCGAGCTGAGCGATCCGGGTCGCGCCACCACCTCTATTGCCGACATCGCCTTTGAGCTCGGCTTCAGCGATGTCACCACGTTTACGCGCGCCTTCCGGCGCTACGTCGGATGCACGCCGAGCGAGTGGCGTTTTGGCGAACGCTCGGCCCGGGCGTAGGCGCCTCACGCGCCAA
>CAIVOR010000230.1 GCA_903907615.1 uncultured Microbacteriaceae bacterium
ACGAAATAGAATGGGAACCATGGCTACCGATCCCGCGAAGCTGAGCTACGAAGAGGCCCGCAACGAACTCGTTCAGGTTGTTGCCGACCTCGAAGCGGGAACCGCAACCCTCGAGCAAACCATCGAGTTGTGGGAGCGCGGCGAGGCCCTGGCCGCACGTTGCGAAGAGTGGCTCGTCGGCGCCAAGGAACGCTTGAACAAGGCCAAGGCCGCGAGTGGGGCGTCAGACGCCGTGGCCGTTGAGTCGGCCGAACCCACGGACGCCTAGCGTGGCCACGCCGAAGGCACAGAAGCCACCGCGCGAGGTTGCCGAGCTGGGTCGCCCCGAGACCCCCGAAGAGACGGCGGCACGCAAGGCCGAGAACTCGCGCCTGTATCGCGCCCGCAAGACGGTCAACAATCTCATCTACTCCCTGTTGGCCACCCTCGGGGTTGTGGCGATCATCTTCTTTGCGGTCCCTCGACCCGACGCCCCCAAGAATTGGGAAATTGACTACGTGGCCGTGGGTGCCGGGGCGCAATCCTCGGTAGACGGGCCGCTGATTACTCCTGTGTTGCCCGCCGGATGGCGCGCCAACGTCGCCGTGCTCGGGCGAGTCGACGGAATGCCCACGTGGAAGATCAATTTCCTGACCCCGGCGGATGATTTCATCACCTATGAACAGGTCTTTGGCGCCGCCGAAGCCAACCTCCCCAGCCTTTTGGGGGTGCGCTCGCTCACGGGTGAATTCACGTTCGGCACCGGTCAGACATGGAGTGAGTTCGACAACACCTCGGGAACCGACACGGGGGCAGACAAGGATTACGCACTCGCGACGTTCGGAATTAACGATGCGTTCACCCTGCACGGCACCGGAAGCAAGGAAGAATTTGCCGAGGTGGCGCAGGCTATTTCTCGCCAGATTGCGAAGGTGACCCCATGACGCGAATAACTCCCGCCCAGGCCTGGGCCGAACTTCTGCGCGGCAATGAACGCTTCACGGCGGGTCAGCCCGCACACCCGAGGCAAGACATTGAACGCCTGTCCGAACTCAAAGACGCCCAGGCGCCCTCAGTGGCACTTTTTGGATGCTCCGACTCCCGCCTTGCGGCCGAGATCATCTTCGATAAGGGCCTCGGAGACCTTTTCGTTGTGCGGAACGCCGGCCAGATCATCTCCGACTCGGTCATTGGCTCGCTCGAGTATGCGGTGGGCGTTCTCGGGGTGTCGCTCATCCTTGTTTTGGGGCACGACAATTGCGGTGCCGTGGGTGGTGCCATCGCACTGCTCGACCCCGAAAACCCCGGATTTCCGCCTCACGTGACCGAGCTGGTGAGCAAGATTACCCCCGCCGTTCGGCGCGTGGCGGGTGCCCAAAAGCTCTTCGGGGCCGACGGCACCGTCGACTTTGCCGCCATCGACACCATGGAGGTGGGTCGCGAGCACCTGCGTGACACCATCTCGGAACTCCTCGAGACCAGCGAACTCATCTCCGAATCCATCGCCAGCGGTAACCTTGCTGTGGTGGGAGCGAACTACCGCCTCAGTGAGGGCATGGTCGTTCCCGATGTCGTTGTCGGAGTTATCGAATAACCCCCCTCACCCCCTAAGGATTTACCGTGGCGAAAGACCCCCAGTTCCGCGTTGAGCACGACACGATGGGAGAGGTTCTCGTTCCCAAAGATGCGCTCTATGCCGCGCAAACACAGCGCGCGGTAGAGAACTTCCCCATCTCGGGTACCGGGCTCGAATCTGCCCACATCGCGGCCCTGGCGCAAATCAAGAAGTCGGCGGCGCTCGCTAACGCTCAGCTGGGGGTTCTCGACGCCAAGATTGCCGAGTCCATCGCCTACGCGGCCGACGAGGTCATCACCGGCAAGTACGACGCCGAATTCCCGGTTGACGTGTACCAGACGGGTAGTGGCACCAGCTCCAACATGAACATGAACGAGGTGCTCTCCACACTTGCCACCCGCAAGCTGGGCAAGCCCGTTCACCCCAACGACCACGTCAACTGCTCGCAGTCGTCCAATGACGTGTTCCCCACCTCGGTGCACGTTGCCGTGACGGGTGCCCTCATTCGCGACTTGATTCCCGCCATGGACTACCTCGCCAAGTCACTCGAGAAGAAGGCCAAGAAGTGGGCCACCGTCGTCAAGTCGGGACGCACGCACCTCATGGACGCCACCCCGGTGACCCTGGGCCAGGAGTTCGGCGGTTATGCCGCCCAGGTTCGTCTCGGCATCGAGCGGGTCAAGGCTGCTCTGCCCCGCGTGGCCGAGGTGCCCCTCGGTGGCACGGCCGTGGGAACGGGCATCAACACGCCCAAGGGATTCCCGCAGCTCGTGATCAAGCTGCTCGCCAAAGAGACCAAATTGCCCATCACCGAGAGCCGCGACCACTTTGAGGCTCAGGCCAACCGCGACGGTTTGGTTGAGGCCATGGGCGCCCTGCGCACCATCGCCGTGAGTTACACCAAGATCAACAACGACCTGCGCTGGATGGGCTCCGGTCCCAACACCGGCCTTGCCGAGATTCACATCCCCGACCTGCAGCCCGGATCGTCCATCATGCCGGGCAAGGTCAACCCCGTAATTCCCGAGGCCGTACTCATGGTCTGTGCTCGTGTGATTGGCAACGACGCCACGGTGGCGTGGGCCGGCGCCTCGGGCCTGTTCGAGCTCAACGTGCAGATTCCCGTCATGGGATCTGCCGTGCTCGAGTCGATTCGCCTGTTGGCGGCATCCAGTCGTGTGCTCGCCGACAAGACCATCGATGGTCTCGAGGCCAACGTCAAGCGCGCTCGCGCCATGGCCGAGTCGAGCCCCTCGATTGTCACGCCCCTGAACAAGTTCATCGGCTACGAGGCTGCCGCCAAGATTGCCAAGCACGCCGTGGCCAAGGGGCTCACGATTCGCGAAGCCACCATCGAACTCGGCTACGTTGACGGCACCAAGCTCACCATGGCTCAGCTCGACAAGGCCCTCGACGTTCTGTCGATGACCCACCCGGGCTAACCCTCGCCCCCACGACGCACGCTCATGGGCATCCACGACAAGGAACACGTGCTGTGCGAGAACCGAGCACAGTGGCGTGCGTGGATGGCCCAGAATGCGGCCACGTCGACCGGAGTCTGGCTCGTCACCTGGAAGAAAGCCTCGGGTAAGCCGCAACTGTCCTACGACGACGCCGTCAGCGAAGCACTGGCATTCGGCTGGGTAGACAGTCGGCCCGGAACCGTCGACGAGAATCAAACCAAGGGCTATTACTCGCCCCGCAAAGCCACTAGCGGCTGGTCACGGGTGAACAAGAACCGCATCGATGTCCTGCGTGCTGAGGGTGCCATGACGCCCCAGGGCGAGGCGGTCATCGCGGCGGCCGTCGCGAACGGAGCCTGGACAGCACTCGACGACGTCGAGAATCTCGTGGAGCCCACAGAACTCTGCGAACTGCTCGATGTGACGCCGGTCGCCCGCACCAACTGGGACGCGTTCCCCCGAGGGGCCAAGCGTGGAATTCTCGAATGGATTCAATTGGCGAAGCAGCCCGAGACGCGCGCTCGACGCATCGCAGAAACAGCCGAGGCTGCCGCCCGCGGTGAACGGGCTAATCAGTGGAAGCGTCCCGCAACCGACGAAGGTGGCGCCGGCGGGCCATAAGCACCTCGATGGGAAACGGCAGCGACGACAGCGCAACGAATCCCAGCACAAACCACTCCACGTTCTCCTGAACGTACGTAATGTTGCCGATGGAGTAGCCGAGCGACATCAACACCACGACCCAGGCCACTCCACCGATCACGTTGAACACAAAGTAGCGGCGGGGTGTCATGCGCGCGATACCCGCCATGAGGGGTACAACGGCGCGAATCACGGGAATGAAGCGGGCGAGAATGAGCGCGCGCCAACCGTAGTGCTCAAAGAACGCGTTGGCGCGAGTCACGGTGGTGGGGCTGAAGAACCAGTTGCGCTTGCGCTCGAAGACGCGCGGTCCCACTTTGGCCCCCACCCAATAACCCACCTGTGAGCCCGCGATGGCGGCCGCGAGGACGAGCGGAATGGCGAAATAGATGGGAAAGGTGTGGAGATACGTCGCCAGGGTCAGCCCGAGAATAAAGAGCAACGAGTCCCCGGGCAGAAAAGACAGGATGATCGTCGACGTCTCGAAAAAGATGATGACGGCCACGCCAAACACGGCAAAGGCGCCCATCGCCTCGATGAGCGCTTGGGCATCAAGCGGATTGAGGCTCACGCGCAACTACCGGCTTCGCCGCGGCAACGACGCGGTCGTAGTGATCGAGGAGAATCGCGTTGTTCGCATCCCACGATTTTAGACGCACCGACCGGCGAGCATCCTCACCCATTCGCGCGCGCAAGTGGTCGTCGGTCAGGAGGTCCTCCACGAAAGGGCGGAATGTCTGCGGGCGATGGGGCACGCCGAGGTAACCATTCACTCCGGGCTGGATCAGAAAGAGCGGGCCGCCCGAGGCGGGAGCCACCACGGGCAGGCCCGTCGCCTGCGCCTCCTGAATGGTCTGGCCAAAGGTTTCCTCGGCACCGAAGTGCACGAAGACGTCCAGCATCGCGTACGCGTTGGCGAGGTCGTCACCGCGCAGGGCTCCAAGGAAAGTGACCGGCTTTCCCGCGAAGCGCGCCTCGAGGTTGGCTCGTTCGGGACCGTCGCCGACGATCACAAAATGCGTGTTCGGGAGGTCGACGAGCGCCTCGAACTGGTTGACCTGCTTCTCCGCGGCCAGCCGGCCGATGAAACCGACGACGCGCTTATCGCCGGCAATTCGCTGCCGCAGTGTTGCGACCTCGGGAGAGAGGCGACGGTCGGGGTGGAAGAGCTCAAGATCGACTCCGCGGCCCCACACATGCACGTTCTTCACACCCAACTTGGTGAGGTAACCGGCAGAGGCGGGCGTAGGAGCGAGCGTGACCGTGGCCGGCGCATGGATGGCGGCAATCATGCGGTCTACCGCCGGGCGGGCGAACTGCATGTTGTATCGGGCGAGGTAACCGCTGACATCCGTTTGATAGACAGCAACACTCGGGACACGCAACTTGGCGGCGGCGGCGATGGCCTGCCCACCCAGCCAAAACGGGCTGGCCACGTGAACCACGTCGGGCTCAAACTGCGCGAGTGTGGCGGTGAGATACGGGTTCGGAAGACCCACGGCAAACTGCTTGAACGGTATGGCGGGCGCTCGGAAGCACTCAACGTTGCCATAGCGGCGCTCGCCATAGGACGGCGAGATGAGCATGGCTTCGTGGCCGGCCTTCTCCAACGACTCGATTACCCGCAGCACAGAATTCGTGACGCCGTTCAGCGCAGGGAGGAACGACTCGGTGACAATTGCGACGCGCAGGCTCACGAGGCCACCGCCAATCTTTCGGAGAGTACGTTCTCGTCCTCGACCGTCCACACGGGGCGAACCTCAGTCGTGTGGTCCTCGGAGACAATCGACCACGGGTGCCCCTCAAGCGAGGAGAGCTGTGGGCGCTTGGCCACCACATTGTCGCCGGCAGTGGTTCCCCGAGCGACGCGCGTGAAGAAAGGCGTGACATCGTTCGTCATCCAGAGGAGCCAGTCGCTCGCCGTGTGGCGCGCGTGAGAGAGCATCTCGTTCTCGGGCATCAAGATGCGGTCGGCGAGACCCAACAGCTCGGCGGCGTGGTTGGCAACGTAGCTGTGGGCTCCGTGGCCGAAGTGCACGCGATCACGTGCCCACGATCGCACGTCGTGCAAGAGGGACAAGCGG
>CAIVOR010000231.1 GCA_903907615.1 uncultured Microbacteriaceae bacterium
CCGTGGGGCTTCTGCCGAGTCAGCTCTCGCAGATTGAGAACGGTCGACGCGAACCCAAACTCTCGTCCCTCACCGCCATGGCGGCAGCACTCGGCGTTGCCCTCACCGACCTCCTGACCGGCGAAGCCCCCGACCGCCGTTCCGAACTTGAAATTGAACTGGGCCGTCTGCAGGGTGCCGAGCTCTTTTCGCGCTTGAACTTGCCCGCGGTGCGGAACAGCAAGTCACTGCCCGACGAAGCGCTCGAGGTGATTGTGGGGCTCAGCCGTGAAATCGATCGGCGTTCGCGCGAAGCGATTGCCACACCCGAAGAAGCCCGGCGGGCCAACACGGCGCTGCAGCAGGTGCAGCGCGAGAACGCGAACTACATGCCTGAGCTGGATGCCCTCGCCGAAGATCTGGTCAAGCGCGCGGGGCACACCTCGGGCGCGCTCATGCACCGCACGGTTGCCGAGATGGCCGAGCTCACCGGGTTCACGCTCATCTATGTGGACGACCTCCCCCACTCGGCGCGCAGCCTCACCGACCTCGAAAACGGCCGCATCTACATTCCCCCGGCATCGATTCCGGGAGGGCACGGTTTGCGAGCCATGGCCCTGCAGGCCATCGCACACCGCTTGCTCGGCCACGAGCGTCCGGAAAACTACGCCGAGTTTCTCAAGCAGCGACTCGAGATCAACTACTTCGCGTGTGCGTGCCTGTTGCCCCGAGAGGCATCGGTGGCGTTCCTGCGCGAAACGAAAAAGGAACGCAACCTTGCCATCGAGGATTTCCGCGACGCCTTCGGTGTGACGCACGAGGCCGCCGCCCTGCGATTTACGAACCTGGCGACGAGCCACCTCGACCTGCGCGTACACTTTCTGCGCGTCAACGACGACGGTGGTCTGTTTCGTGGCTACGAGAATGACGGGCTACCGATTCCCGCCGACAACCACGGCACCATCGAGGGGCAAGCGATCTGCCGCAAGTGGGCTGCGCGTCGCGCATTCACCCGAACGAATCGCACCACCGAGTTCTACCAGTACACCGACACTCCCGCGGGAACGTTCTGGGATGCCACGCAGACCGGGCACACCACCAACGAGGAGTTCGCCATCAGCATCGGTGTGCCGTTCGAAGACGCACAGTGGTTTCGCGGTCGCGACACGAGCATCCGGCAGGTGTCGACATGTCCCGATGAGACGTGCTGCAAGACCCCGAGCGATGACCTGCGCAATCGCTGGGCGGGCAAAGTCTGGCCCAGTGCCCGGATGAACCCCTACGTTCTCTCGCCACTGCCCACGGGCACGTTCCCCGGCGTCGATCAAACCGAGGTGTACGAGTTCCTCGAACGTCACGCCCTCGCTCAGCGCTAACACCCGCGCGCGGGGCTCGCGCGCCTAGGCTAAATGCATGGCCTCTCCGCGACGCGTGATTCACGTCTTTCGTTCTGAGCGCTATGCGGCCATCGCCCTCGCGGCGGCCGCCGCCCTCGGTCTCCTGCTCGCCAATTCGGTTGCCGGGCCGGGACTGATCACTCTCGCGGGTCAACACCTGGGGTCTGCCTCGATTGGGCTCGACCTCAGCGTCGCGCACTGGGTGACCGACGGCCTCCTCGCCGTGTTCTTTTTTATTGTGGCCGTTGAACTGCGCTTCGAACTCACCCGTGGCGAACTGAATTCGTGGCCCAAAGCCATGGCGCCCGCGGTGGCGGCCATCGGCGGTGTGATTGTTCCGGCCGCGCTCTACCTCGCCATTGCCGGATCCACGGCCGCCGCCGGATGGCCCATCGCCACAGCCACCGACATCGCGTTCGCCTTGGGGCTCATCGCGATTGTGGGGCGTGGACTTCCGCCGCGCATCCGCGTCTTTTTGCTCGCCCTTGCCGTGCTCGACGACCTCATCGCCATCCTGATCATTGCCGTGGTGTTTGCGCACGGCCTCAATCTGGGCGCGCTCATTGGCGCGGCGACCGCGATTATCGCGGTGTGCATCGTCAGCGCCAGCCGTGGGCCGAAGGCGGTGCGGTACCCGATCATCGCGTTGCTCTCCGTGATGACCTGGTACCTCGTGCTCGTTTCCGGCGTGCACGCCACCATCGCGGGTGTGGCGCTGGGCCTGTTCATGAGTCCCAAAGTTTCGGCTCGCGCAGCACACGCTCTGCTCCCCGTGAACAATGCGGTGATCTTGCCACTCTTCGCGTTCGTTGCGGCACTCGTGGTGATTCCGGACGTGACCACCACGCCGCTCTCGCCCGTCTTCTGGGGCATCGGGATTGCGCTCCCCGTGGGCAAGTTCGTGGGCATCATGATTGCCGGCAGCCTCATCGCGCTCACGGGCCGCAAGGGCACCGGGGTGCGCGGGTGGGATCTGGCCACCGTGGCGGCCGTTGCCGGCATCGGATTCACGGTATCGCTGCTGATGAACGAACTGGCCCTGGCCGGTGACGCGCCTCTCCGTGATCAGGGTGTGCTCGCGGTGCTGTGCGGCTCCGCCGTCAGCATTGTGGTGGGCGGCTCGTTCGTGGCGTGGCGCGCTAGGCGGACACGAGTTCGTCAAAAATCTCGTTGACCCAGGTCACGAGATCGCCGGTGTCCTCCGGCAGGGGAATCGTCACGACGCGGTGGGACGGCACGTACTTGGCACCCGGGTAGAGGCGGGTCAGGCGCACCTGCTTGGAGTCCGGCAGGTCGAGCGGTGTGATGCGCAGGTTCGATCCCATCACGACGACGTCCGACAGCCCGGCGAGGTAAGCGCGGCGGCGGAGCAGCGAGACACGGAAGAGCATCTCGACCGGAGCGGGCAGTTCGCCGTAGCGGTCGGTGAGTTCGTCGCGCACGAGACCCAGCTGATCTTCGGTGGACGTGGGGGAACTCGCCACCGACAGTTTTTGATACGCCTCGAGGCGCAGTCGCTCGCTGTCGACGTAGTCCTCGGGGATGCGCGCATCGACGGGAATCTCGAGGCGCAATTCGGTCTGACCCTCCACCACGTCGCCGCGGAACGCCGAGACTGCTTCGCCAATCATGCGCAAATACAGGTCGAAACCCACGCCCGCGATGTGGCCCGACTGTTCACCGCCGAGGAGGTTTCCGGCCCCGCGAATCTCGAGGTCTTTGAGCGCAATCTGTGTGCCCGAGCCGAGCTCGTTGTTGGCGGCAAGCGCACCAAGGCGATCGTGAGCGGTCTCGGTGAGTGGCTTCTCGGGGTCCACAAACAGGTACGCGTAGGCCCGCTCGCGACCGCGACCCACTCGTCCGCGCAACTGGTGCACCTGGCTCAGACCAAACTTCTCGGCCCGATCAATGATGAGGGTGTTCGCATTCGCGATGTCGAGGCCGGTCTCGATGATGGTCGTGGTCACCAGCACGTCGAACTTGCGCTCCCAGAAGTCCACGATCACGCGCTCGAGGTCGGTCTCGGACATTTGCCCGTGCGCCACCGCAACCCGCGCTTCGGGCACCAACTCGGCAATCTTGGCGGCCGCACTGCTGATGCTCGAGACCCTGTTGTGTACGAAGAAGATTTGCCCCTCACGCAACAGTTCGCGTCGGATGGCGGCCGCAGCCTGCTTGTCGGAATAGGGGCCCACAAACGTGAGGATGGGGTGGCGATCCTCCGGCGGTGTGGCCAGCGTCGACATCTCGCGGATGCCCGTGACCGCCATCTCGAGGGTGCGCGGAATGGGAGTGGCGCTCATGGCGAGCACGTCCACGTTGTTCTTGAGCTTCTTGAGGGCATCCTTGTGTTCAACACCGAAACGCTGCTCCTCATCGATGATGACGAGGCCCAGATCCTTGAACACCATGCCGTCGGCAAGGATGCGGTGTGTGCCGATCACCACGTCGACCGAACCATCAACAAGGCCCGCCTTGGCCTCGCGGGCTTCCTTGTCGGATTGAAAGCGGCTGAGGGCGCGCACGTGCACCGGGAATCCGGCGAAGCGCTCGAGGAAGGTCTCCATGTGCTGGCGCACCAGCAGCGTGGTGGGCACCAGCACAGCCACCTGCTTGCCGTCCTGCACGGCCTTAAACGTGGCGCGCACGGCAACCTCGGTCTTGCCAAATCCTACGTCGCCCGAGAGCAGGCGATCCATGGGAATCGGACTTTCCATGTCGGCCTTGACCTCGTCGATCGTGGTCAGCTGGTCGGGAGTCTCGGCGAACGGAAAGGCCTCTTCCAGTTCGCGCTGCCAGGGAGTGTCGGGGGCGAAGGCGTGACCCCGGCTGGACTGCCGTGCCGAATACAGCTTCACTAGCTCCACCGCGATGTCACGCACCGCGCGTCGTGCACGCGACTTGGCACCCGACCAGTCGCTGCCGCCCATCTTGCTGAGCGCCGGCTCTTCGCCGCCCACGTAGCGCGTGATCTGATCGAGCTGATCGGTGGGCACGTAAAGTTTGTCGCCCGGAAAACCGCGCTTGCTCGGTGCGTACTCAATCAGCAGGTACTCGCGCTGAGTCTTGACCGGGTTGCGTCCGCCCGACGACACCTCGCGCTGCACCAGTTCAATAAACCGGCCGATGCCGTGCGTCTCGTGGACCACGATGTCGCCGGTCGCGAGTTGCAGCGGATCAACCACGTTGCGGCGGCGAGCGGCCAGCTTGCGCGGCGCACGGGCATCGTAGGAGGCCGACCGACCGTAGAACTCTGATTCGACAACGACCTCGAGCGAAATTTCGGGCAACTGAAAACCGTGCTCCAACGTGCCCTGCACGAGGTAAATCACCCCGGGCTCGCACGCATCTGGCACGGCGTCAACCACGCGAGATCCAATGTCGTGCTCGGCCAGCAACTGCCCGGCGCGTTCCACGAGCCCGGCGCCCTCAACGGCCACAACCACGCTCCACCCGGCCTTGTGGTGAGCTCCGATGTGCTCCACCATGGCGTCAATGTTGCCTGCCGTAAGTGGCACGGGCTCGGCCGCGAGGCGCACCTCGTCGTCGTCACCCGACGCGAAACTTGAGAGCGTCCACCA
>CAIVOR010000232.1 GCA_903907615.1 uncultured Microbacteriaceae bacterium
CACCGCGCGGAACGTCAGACCGCGAAGCCCCTTGGCCGCCACGACAGAAATCGTTGCGCGAATCAAAGCGTCGCGGCCCGAGCCATCGCCCGGGCCGCGCTTGCTTGAAGATTGCGCCATGGGCACAGTCTGGCCGAATTAGGCCTCGGTGTGCAGGTTCAGCATGCCCGCATCGACGATGGTGGTTCCACCGTCTACGACGAGAACGGCACCGTTCACGTAGGAGGCCTCATCGCTGAGCAACCAGGCAATCGGCTTGGCCTGCTCGTCGGGCGAGGAGGCGCGACCCTGAGGAACGAACTTGAGGAGATCGCGGAAGATGGCGTCGACAGTGGTGTTCTTTGTCTTTGCCGCCTCAGCAAACTCCTGCTCGGCCATCTCCGTGAGAATCCAGCCGGGGCAGATCACATTGGCGCGCACGCCTTCTTTGGCGTAGTCGTAGGCGATGTTCTGCACGAGCGTGGTGAACGCGGCCTTCGACGCGGCGTAGGCAGCCATGCCCCAACCGCTTCGCAGTGAGGCAATCGAGCTCACGCCCACGAGGTTGCCCTTGGTCTTGACCAGCTCGGGCAGGCCGTACTTGGCGAGCAGGAAGTTGGCAGTGAGGTTAGTGTCCACTGTCGCTTGCCAGTCAGCAAGTGGCATATCGGTAACTTTGCCGTTAATGACGATTCCGGCGTTGAGCACGAGGTTGTCGATCTTGCCGTAGGCCGTGACCGCCGCGTCGATGAGGCCTTTGGCGCTCTTTTCGTTGGACACGTCGCCCACGACGACGGTTGCGCCGGTGTCAGCGGCGACAGCGTCAAGGGGTTCCTTGCGTCGACCGGCGATGACCACTTTGTGGCCGCGCTCGGTCAGCAGACGAGCGAGAGCGGCACCAACACCGGTGCCACCTCCCGTGATGACGGTAACTGGTGCAGACATGTGTTTCTCCTTAGGGGTATGAGTTGTCGAAAGCGAAATTCTTGTTGGCGACTAGCTGCCGGTGGCGTACGTAGCGGTCACTCCGCCGTCTACCGCATACACGGATCCGGTGACGAAGCTGGCGTCATCACTCAGCAGGAAGCGCACAACGTTGGCCACTTCTTCGGGTTCACCGAGTCGACCGATGGGCGCCGAACTTCCGGCGGTCTTGGCTGCTTCCTTCTTTTCCATGTCCGGCAACAACGTGCCGGCAATGTCCTGGAACATGCGCGTGTTGATGAAGCCCGGAGCGACGGCGTTGACGCGGATGCCCGCTGCTGCTTCCTCGGTGGATGCCGTGCGAACGATTCCGGCAACACCGTGCTTGGCTGCGTTGTAGGCCACGGTCATGGGCAGGCCCAACGACGAAGCGATCGAGCCCGTGCACACCACGGCGCCCGAACCCTGCTTGCGCATGACGGGGAGCACGTGGCTCATGCCAAGAAACACACCGTGCAGGTTCACGTTGATAACGCGACTCCAGTCTTCGAAGCTCACCTCGGCCGTGGGGGAGAGCACACCCTCGATGCCGGCGTTGTTGAAGAATCCGTCGATGGTGCCGAAGGCGCTGACGGCCTGGTCCACGTAGTTCTTGACATCCTTCTCGCTCGTCACGTCGGCGATGACGACGATGGACTTGACGCCCAACTTGTCGACGGCATCCTTGGTGGCGGTTACGAGCTTCTCGTCGCGGTCAACGAGCACGAGGTTGGCACCGGACTCGGCGAGCTTGAGACACGTGGCGCGACCAATCCCTCCGCCGGCACCGGTAACGATGACGTTCTTGCCAGTCATTTCGATGGGCATGTGTTCCTCTTTCTTGGAGTGTGATTGTTAGGTGTGTGGGGCAGTTTGGTCGGTGGGCTAGCGGGTCAGTTCAAATCCACGATAGTTGTCGTCGGCGACTTCTGTGAGCTCGGCTTCGTAGGGAGCAACGCCGCCCATGTAGACGAGGTTGACGCGCGCCTTGCCTTCCACGTTCGCGCCCACGTACCACGAGGTGGCAAAGCGCATGAGCGTTGAATCAGAGACCTCGTTGACGTGATTGGTCCAGCTGTCTTCGGCCGCCTGGCTCGGTTCGAAGGTCTTGACTCCCTCGCGCTCGAGTTTCTCGATCATCCGCGAGATCCACTCGATGTGAATTTCAATCGACAACACGACGTTGCTCAATGGTGCGGGGCACCCCGGCCCGGTGACCACAAAGGTGTTGGGGAATCCGGCAACCGACAGACCCATGTATGACGCCGGCGCTTCTTTCCACTTGGCGGAGAGGGAGACGCCATCCTTGCCCCGCACGTCAATGCGGGAAATGGCACCTGTCACACCGTCGAAACCCGTGGCGAGAATGAACATGTCTACCTCGTACTCCCCGGCCGCCGTGCGGAATCCCTTCGGCGTGAGGGCGAGAAGTTCTTCGTCGCGGAGGTCCACCAGCGTCACGTTGTCGCGGTTGTAGGTCTCGTAGTAATTGGTGTCGATACAGAGACGGCGCGTGGTGATGAAGTGGTCGGGCATCAGCTTCTCGGCAATGGCGGGGTCGTTGATGCGCTCGCGGATTTTTTCTCGGGCGAACGACGCGGTGAAGTTGTTGGCCGCTTCGTCGGCGACGGTGTCAACAACCGCGCTGGCAAATCGCATGGGAGAGCCGTAGTCGTAGTTGCGCTGAAGTTCTGCGCGAGCCAGCTCCTCGCCCATGACGGCAAAGGGCTGACCCAGGGTTTCGGTCACGCACCCGAGCATCTGCGTGCGCGCTTCGGCACGGTACTGGGCGTAGTGAGATTTCACGTCGGCGACCCGCTCCGGGGCAAGCGAGGCGTTGTGCGCAGGTAGAGAGAAACTCGGGGTGCGTTGGAGAACGTAGAGGTGCTCAGCCGTTTCGGCAACGATGGGAATCACCTGGATACCTGTGGACCCTGTTCCCAGGACCGCTACCTTCTTACCAGCGAAGCTCACAGGCTCCTGTGGCCAGGTTGCCGGGTTTAGCAGCTCACCCTCAAACGAGTCCATGCCCGGGATGTTGGGAATCTTGGGGATGGACAGCATGCCCGTGCCCCACACGACATATTTGGTGTCGATGGATCCTGCCGTCGTGTCGACCAACCAGCGCTGCGTCGACTCGTTCCACGTGGCACCGGTCACCTCGGTGTCGAAGCGAAAGTCTTTGTTGATGTCGAGTTTCTTCGCTACGAATTCGAGATAGGCGAGGATGTCGGGCTGCTTGGGAAATTTCTCGGTCCATACCCACTCCTGCTGGATCTCCTCGTTAAAGGAGTAGGAGTAGTCGAGGCTTTCGACGTCGCACCGAAGTCCGGGATATCGATTCCAGTACCAGGTTCCCCCCACGCCGCCGCCGCGTTCGACGCCGATCACGTTCAGACCGAGCTCGTGGGCCTTGTGCACCATGTAGATGCCGGCAAAGCCAGCTCCCACAACGACGATGTCGGTCGTCTCGTCTTGCGTGCTCGTCACGTCGGGCCCTCTCTTCAGTGAACAGGTGTAACCGATATTCGCATTTTCTGGCGAAAATTTCTTGGTGCAAGGCGCACGCGGGGCTGTCAATGTGCGCATCGCTCGTTGATGCCGGTTTACGCGGGCACAAAAATCGCGTTAACTGTGCGGAGCACTGTTTTCGATTCACTCCAAGGAGAACCCTCATGAAGACCACGGCCGCCGTCGCGTTTGAGAAGGAACAACCACTCGTCATGACCGAGCTTGATCTCGACGAGCCGCGTGCCGGCGAGGTTCGCGTGAAGATGGTGGCGAGCGGTGTGTGCCACACCGACGCCATCGTGCGCGACCAGTGGTACCCGACGCCGCTTCCCGCAGTGCTGGGCCACGAAGGTGCCGGAATCGTGGATGCCGTGGGTGAGGGTGTCACCAAGGTGGCGGTGGGCGACCACGTGCTGTTGAGCTTCGCCCACTGTGGCGAGTGCGCCAACTGCTCGTCGGGCAAGCCTGGCTACTGCGTCAACTTCTTTGGCGACAACTTTGGCGGTCGTCGTGCGGACGGCTCGTCGTCACTCTCGCACGAGGGCACTCAAATCTCATCCCACTTCTTTGGCCAGAGCTCGTTTTCGCAGTACGCCAACGTACCTCTGAACTCCGTCGTCAAGGTTCCCAAGTCGGCACCGCTCGAAATCCTGGCTCCCCTCGGGTGTGGCATCCAGACCGGTGCCGGCGCGGTGCTCAACTCGCTGGCTCCCGAGGCCGGGTCGTCCATTGCCATATTCGGTGCGGGCGCCGTGGGTCTCTCCGCGCTGTTGGCCGCCGTCATCGCCAACTGCACGACCATCATCGCCGTTGACGTGCACGACAGCCGACTGGCCCTCGCCAAGGAGCTCGGTGCCACCCACACCCTCAATGCCACCAAGGTGAATGTGATCGAAGAGATTCAGAAGATCACGGGCGGTGGCGCCAACTACGCTCTCGAAACCACGGGTGTCCCCCAGGTGTTTACCGACATGACCATGAGCCTCGGAGTTAAGGGTCACGCTGTTGTCGTGGGCGCGGCTGCGATGGGCACCAACGCCAACTTCGACATCGG
>CAIVOR010000233.1 GCA_903907615.1 uncultured Microbacteriaceae bacterium
ATTTTTGGGGAGGGGCCGGGCCACGAGGTTGGCGACGTCGAGTATCTGTTGAGCGTTTCGCCACGATTTCGAGAGCGTGTGTTGCGCTCCCGCGCGGCCGGGAGAGAAGACCTCGAAGAACCGATGCGGCAACATGTTGGATGCGCTCGCTCCGCGCCAACCGTAGATGGCTTGATTGGGGTCTCCCACGGCCATCACCGTGCGGTCGTGGAACACGCTCGAGAGCAGCGCCACTTGCACACTCGAGGTGTCTTGGTACTCGTCGAGCAAGACAAATCGATAGTTGGATGACACCTGATCGCGCACGCTCGGAATCTGAACGAGTCGATGCGCATAGGCAATCTGGTCGCCGAACTCAATGAGGTGGCGTGAGCGCTTGAGGTTTTCGTAGGTCACAACAACGTCGCACAGGAGGTCGAGCTTGGCGGCGGCGGCGAGTCCTTTCTTGTACTTGTCTTGGGGAACCCGATGCGTGGTGCCGCGCGTGGTGATGGGCAGATCTGTCACGTGTGCAACAAATTCCGCGGTGAACGCGCGAAGGTTGGCCGTATCAACCATGTTGTCGGTGAGCGCCCGCGCCACCTTGAGGGTGACCTCGATGACCGAGTTCAACGTCATGTCAAGTTTTGCCAGGTCGGTGCCGTTCGATTCCAAGACGGCCCGACGGGCCAGTTGCCACGCGGTGGCTTCGGTCATCACGCCGGCCGATCCATCGACCCCGATGAGGTGGGCATACTCGCTGAAGATGCGATTGGCAAAGGAGTTGTAGGTCGTCATGCTCGCGGAGAAAAGCGCATGTGCGGAGTCGTCATCTGAGCTCGGAATCATGCCGCGCCAGGCCAGAGCGTCCAATCCCTCACGAACACGCGCTGCAAGGGATGTGGCGGCCCGCCGAGTGAAGGTCATGCCCAGGATTTCGTCGAGGCGGGCGTGCCCGTTTGCCACCAGCCAGAGCACGCGCATGGTCATGGTTTCGGTCTTGCCACTGCCCGCACCGGCGGTGACAAGGCACGTGGTGGAGATGTCGCTGGCCACGATGTCGCGTTGCTCAGCGGTGAGCTCCACACGTTGCTTGGTCTCGTCGAGGATCCCCGCGCGACGATCGAGTTCTTGACGCCAGTCGAATGTGGCGTCGGAAATGTCTTGCGCTGTGTAGGTCATGCGCTCACCGCCGACACCGTGTGAATGCGCTTGGCGTAGGTACTGTCGAACTCGCCACGTTCTTCTCGCGTAAAGATGACCGCGGTAAACGAGCTGCCCGACATGCCTTCGGCGGCCGCCGCCACCTTGGCTTCGATGGCTTCTTGGGCAGCTCCGCCCCGCTCGATGGCCGCCTGGACAATCTCGATAATCTCGCCGGCACGCGACTTCTTGACTGCCTTCTCATCGACCATGAGGATCCCCGCCCCGCCCGATGTTGCCCCCGGAGCGATGAGTTCGCCCTGCGGTGCGGGGGTCTCACTTTCGGAATCGTGTTCGACCGTCTCGCGAATCTCGTCGCGGACCAACGCCAATTGGTAACACTCGAGCTGAAGGTTGTCGGCCACCTCGTCTTCGGTCATTTTCTTTGCGCCGGTCTTGAGGTCGATCACGGTCACCGTGCCATCCGGATTGCGATGCACGCGGTCGATACGTCCCACGAGCCTTCCGACGCCCACGTCGAAACTGAACGAACACTCCACTCCCACCACCTCGACGTTTCGGGCCCGCAGGTCGCCGAGGTAGGTGGCCAAGTTGCCCACCATGGTTTTCGCACGGGCGCGTTCGCGTTCGCCCAGCCAGTCGGCTTCGAACGTGAGCTCGTGCCAGCGCTTCTCGACGGCCGACCACAGGCTCTCCGCCGACAGGTCCGACAGGATCTCGTTGCCCACGTCCTCGAACACTTTGTGAACGAGTGTGCCCAATCCGGTTGCCACGGTTTGTTCGCCACCCACCGTGGAGTCGATGAACCAGCCGAGTTGGTTGCGCTCCCACGCCTCAAGTCGCGAAGGAGAGACGTGAACCGTGACACCCGCCGCCCGATCGACCTCGTCGACAATGGCGCGCTCAGTGGAGGGACCGGCGAGTCCGTACCAGTCGTCGGGGTGGGCGCCGGCCACGTCGGCCTCGGCAAGGCGGGCGAGCGCGCGCGCCAACTCGCGAGCCCGCGCCGGGGTGAGGGGTTGCGACGAGTCGGTGGAGTGCGGAAACTGGCGCACCAATTCGCGCCGGGCGAGCCCGGTGATTCCCGACAGGGACAGTGGATAGGAATCTTGCGTCGGAGTGGGCTCACTCGGGACCGGTTCCGCGCCTTCCGCGGGCGTGCCGACAAGCCCCACAAAGGGCGACGCCATGGCGTCGGCGCTCGTCGTGGCCGAGACGATCAGCGTCTGGCGCGCGCGCGAGCAGGCGAGGACAAACATACGCAGTTCGTCGTGCAGCACCGCCAGGCGTGCGTCGGTTGGCGAGGAGCCCGAGGTGTGCCCACTCACGATGTCGTCGAATCGACCCGCGTGCAAGAGTTGGCCGCGCAGCCGGAGGTTGGGCCACACCCCTTCTTGAACGGCCACGACGGCAACCACATCGAACTCGGCACCGATGATCGAGGGCGGTGTGCAGACCAACACCGCATCCGCGCTTGAGGTGGGCGCGAGGGTGTCTTCGGGGACGTCCGTGTTGAGGAGATCGTGAATAAAGTCTTTCGGGGTTCGGTCGGGCTCGCGTTCCACAAATCGTCGCGCCGAGGCAAAGAGCGCGAGAACGGTATCGAGCTTGCGATGAGCTTCTTCGGCAATCAGGCCGGCACCCTCCGTTGCCGCGGCCAGCTCGCGAGGCAGAACGGATCCGTGCCACGCGGTCCATAGGAGTTCTTCGATGGTGCCGCCCGAGACGCGCTGTTGCCGCAAATCGGCCAACAGTGTGGCCACCCGCCCGGCCGCACGCGCCGGTGCCGAATCGACGATGGCAAGTTCGGCAACACTCACGAGTCCATCGCGGACGAGCTCGGGACCGGTGCGTGTGCCACCCCCGGCGAGCTCCTGTTGCCGCAGCGCCAGTCTCAAGCGACGCGTATCGACCGATGACATTCCACCGATTTCGCTCAGCAGGAAGCTCTCGGCTTCGGCCGGGGTGAGGTTGTGCCCGGGCTCGGACAAACGCAGTGCGGCGACGAAGTCGCGCACCAACGGCTGATCGCGCAGGGCCTGATCGCTCACCAGAGAACGTGTGGGGACCTCGTGAATGGCCAGTTGCCGCGCCACACTCTCGACGAGTGATCCCTGGCGCACCACGACCGCCATGCGATGCCACCCCACTCCGTCGCGAACGTGCGCCTGTCGCATGGCCCGTGCCACCGCCGCCAGTTCGCTCGAACGCTGCGACTTTTCGATGACCACGACCGAGCCCGGGTCGGCGTCGGGGCCGGCGACGGCCTTTCGCTGCGTACCCAGCCCGGCGGCACCCACGCGCGCTTCGAGCCGCGCCACCGCGGCGCGCACAGCCGAACCGTGGCGGTATACGCGCTCCAGAACAATGGGCGGCCGCGCGCCGGAAACGATCGTGTCGAATCGGCCCAAGATGTGAGGAACGGCACCGCGGAACGCCGTAGCCGTTTCGTCAGGATTGCCGAACAACACCACGGGAATATTGCGTGACGATGCTGCGGCCAGAAGAGCGATGGATCCGGCCGTCAGTTCCTGTGCGTCATCAACGACAATCAGTCGACACTCGCGAAGTGCCACCCCGTCGGCTACCGCGACAGTGGCCTGGCGCATGACTTCGGCGGCGTCGGCAAATCCGTATCGCATGGCATCGAGGACATCGGTGAGTGACGTGGACCAGAACTGAGCGACAGCCTGCCATTCGGCCACGCCGTGCTTCGCAGCCAACGCCTCCATGTCGTGGGCGCTCACACCGGCGTCGATGCTGCGGTCGATGAGGTCGCGCAGTTCGTTGCGGAACACGCGAGACGCGCGCACCTCGGGACCGAGCGTGACCGGCCAACGCGAGGATGCGCCCTCCGACTCGCGCTCGCGAGCTTCTTCGGCCTCGAGCAGGTTGGCGATGATGCGGTCTTGCTCGGCACCGGTGAGGAGGCGGGGAAGCACGTCGCCGCGCGCCTGGGCGGCGTCGGTGGCCACGGCGAGCGCCAACGACATGGGTGTGCGGGCCAGCGGCCCCTGCGTTGGGCGACGCAGGCGCGCGGCCAGCGCCTCGCGGAGTCGGTTTGCCGCCAAACGCTGTGGCGTGAGAACGAGAATGTGGCCGGCGTCGACGTGATTCTGCTCAACTCGGTGGGCGACAAACTCAACCAGCGTTGTGGTCTTTCCCGTGCCGGGCGCCCCCACGACCACACACGATTCGCCCACCTCGTGATCGAGAACACGCTGCTGTTGCGCATCGAGAGGATGGCGCACGAACGCCACGCGTGGCGGTACGAGTCCCCTGTGTGCGGTCATGGCGTCAACGTTATCGCGCACGTCGGACAGAGCATCCGTTGGTGAGTTAGTGTTGCAGTGTTCCCGCATCTTCAGAAGGAGTGTCCCTCGTGGAAATCCGTATCGGCATCGTCAATACAGCTCGCGAACTCAATTTTGAGTCGGATGCGTCACTCAGTGACATCGAATCTGCCGTGAGCGCAGCGCTCACCGGGAGCGAGACGTTCCTCAAGCTTTCAGACAACAAGGGCAAGGTTTACCTCGTTCCCACGGCGACCATTGGCTTCGTCGAAATCGGCAGTGACGAGGGCCGACGCGTCGGATTCGTGGCCTAGCCGTGGAGATGATGTTTGCGGTCATCGCCGCGCTCGCCATCGGACTCAGCATTCGCTACAGCATGGCTGGGCGTGATCGTGTGGGTGTTGCCCTGATTCCCGCTCTCGCCACCGCAACAGGAGCGCTCGTGTGGGTGGTCGGCATCTGGTGCGGACTTCTCGCCACGGAACCGTGGCTCTGGCTCATCACGTTCGCCGTGAGCGGTGCTGTTGCTTTTTACGTCAACCTGCGGATCACGCGCAAGCGCATCGCAGCTGACAACGAGGTCTTCGGAAGAATCGCCCGCAAGTAGGGGCCAACCGCCCGGCCAGGCGCTCGGGAGCTAGGCCGTGAAGCCCAACGCATCCATGCGGCGCGAATGGGCAGCAATCAGGTCGGTAAAGACAGGTTCCATGCGCGCCTCGTCGTGCGCCTTGTCGCCGGAGCCCGCAATCGCATTGCGCGCGAGCAGAATGGCATCGCCGAGGAGGCGACGGCCAAAGAGTGCCAGCCGCGAAGCGACCCTCGGATCCGTCTCAATCGCCTGCTGCAATTGCTCGACGATGATGGCGGCTTCGCGATCGGGCTCGATGAGGGTCTGAACCCTCGCGGCGAGAGCCTTCGGCAGTCCACCGACGAGTCGTTGGAAGAAGTCATCGAGGAAGCCGCCCGTGACGTAGACGGAGACCAGCGTCTCGAGCCAGTCGTTGCCGCGCGTGAGCTCCTCAAACCGATCGATCGAGTGGGCAAACGGTTCCATGGCCGAGGCGGGGTCAACCTTGAGCTTGCGCAGTTCCGCCACGATTCCGTGGTGTTTTGTCAGGGCATCGCCCGCGACGGCACTCAAGCCCTCTTTTGACGCCAGCGTGGGCGATTCACTCACGGCGCGACTGAGGGTCTCGAACACGGCGAGCTCGAAGTAGGCGACCTGCCCGAGATACGAGACAACGTCGGGTGCTAGGTCCGCGAGGTCGTAGCGCGTCGACTCGTCAGTGGCCCCGCGCTGTCCAATGACGGCAGCAGGTTTGCGATTGCGCGCGCGACGCCGGAACCATTCGAACACCCTCTCAGCCTATGCCTCAACCTCGGGCAACGTCGACGAGCGCTAGACTCGAGGCAGACTTATGACTTTTATTGACTTGGGTATTGAGCCCGACATTGCACAGGCACTGACCGACAAGGGCATTACCGAGCCCTTTCCGATTCAGGAGCAGACCATTCCTTTGGCCCTCAGCGGTCAAGACATCATTGGCCAGGCCAAAACGGGTACCGGAAAGACCTTTGGGTTCGGCCTCCCGATCATCCAACGGCTGGGCATTGCTCCCGAGCCGGGCGTCAAGGTTCTCGTTGTCGTTCCCACCCGCGAACTCTGCGTTCAGGTCACCGAAGACCTCGAGCTGGCAGCGTCAAACCGGGCCACCACTGTTGTCTCCATCTACGGTGGCAAGGCTTACGAAGGCCAGATTGAGCAGCTCAAGGCGGGTGCCCAGATTGTCGTGGGAACTCCCGGACGCTTGATCGACCTCGCCGGACAGGGACTCCTGAGTCTCGGCAACGTCACTGAGGTCGTTCTCGACGAGGCAGACAAGATGCTCGACCTCGGGTTCCTCGCGGACATAGAGAAGATCTTCTCGCGACTGCCCGAGGTGCGCCACACCATGCTGTTCTCGGCCACCATGCCCGGCCCCATCGTCACGCTGGCCCGGCGCTTCATGTCGAAGCCCATCCACATCCGCGCCACCGACCCCGACGAGGGCCTGACACAGGCCAACATCGAGCACATCGTGTACCGCGCCCACTCGCTCGACAAAGACGAAGTGATTGCGCGCATCCTGCAGGCTGAGGGCCGAGGCAAGACCGTCATCTTCACGCGCACCAAGCGTGCAGCCGCCCGACTGGTCGAAGAGCTGGCCGATCGCGGATTCCCGGCAGCAGCCGTGCACGGCGACATGAGCCAGGAGGCGCGCGAGAAATCGATGGCGTCGTTCAAGGCCGGCAAGAAAGAAATCCTGATTGCCACCGACGTGGCGGCCCGCGGTATCGATGTCGATGACGTCACGCACGTGATCAACCACACCATCCCCGAAGACGACAAGGCGTACCTGCACCGCGTGGGTCGCACGGGTCGCGCCGGCAAGACGGGCATCGCCGTGACGTTCGTGGACTGGGACGACCTGCACAAGTGGGCGCTCATCAACCGCGCACTCGAGTTTGGCAAACCCGAACCCCTCGAGACCTACTCCTCGTCGGAGCACCTGTACGCGGACCTCAACATTCCCGTCGGAGCAAAGGGTCGCCTCAAGTCGACGCCGGCCGCCAAGGGTGTCGAGCGCGGCACGTCGACGAGCGGTCGCAGCGGTAGTTCGCGTGACGGCGGTTCCCGCGACGGTCGTGGCGGATCACGCGGTGGCCAGACCCGCTCGGGCCACGCCGCTGGCAGCGAGCGCCGGGTCAACAACCCGCCGCGACACGTCACTCCCGAGGGAACTCCCGAACAGGCCGGTGGCACGCACGACGGTGGCGGCAACGAACATCACGACGGCAACAACCCGTCGCGCACACGCAGCCGCACGCGTCGTCGAGGACCGGGCCTCGCGTCGTCCTAGCGACTCACCCTGGCGTGCCTACGCATCGCCATCCGGCGCGTAGGTGGGCTCATTTCCTGTCGCCTGCTCAATGATGCGGGCAAGCATCTCGGGCTGGGTGGTGTTTTCGCCCGGGCGATTCTCCTTGCGCTCTCCGTGATAGTCGCTCGAGCCGGTAACGATGAGATCGTAATCTCGCGCGTACTCGTGCAGACGCGCGAGGCCAGCTGGGTTCTGAAGATTTTCCCGATGGTCAAGTTCGAATCCTGCGAGACCGGCCTCGAGGAGCATCTCAAGGTTCTTTTGCGGCATCACGCCGTCCGTGCGCCCCACGGGGTGCGCGATAATCGGGACTCCGCCGGCGGACCGCACGAGGCCGATGACATCCAGGATGTTCCCCTTTGCCGGCTTCGGCACGTGGTACTTACTGGATGAGCTGAGTATCTCGTCGAAAGCGTCATCCACGCTGTTCACGTAGCCGTTATTGACCAGCACCCCGGCCACGTGCGGACG
Organism: uncultured Microbacteriaceae bacterium; assembly: GCA_903907615.1. Lineage (GTDB taxonomy): Bacteria > Actinomycetota > Actinomycetes > Actinomycetales > Microbacteriaceae > UBA963. The sequence continues at coordinate 7,829 of CAIVOR010000233.1, forward strand.
CTGAAGAGGAGCGCCCTGGGCCTCGGCTAGAACGTCGGCGAAGTCGATGTCGTAGTCGGCCTGCAGTAGCTCGACCACCCGTCGGATGCGCCCTTCGCTGCCGTCGGTGACGAGGCGCATGGCGTGGGCCAGCTGAGGCTCGAGCGGGTCAAAGAGATAGGCCAGCAGGTGCATGCCACCCACACCGGGTCCGCCGGTAGTCGAGAGTTCGGCGCCCGGAATGAACGTCATGCCCAATGCGAGACACTCGGCCTCCGCCTCGGCCCATCCGTCGACCATGTCGTGGTCGGTGAGTGCCATGGTGCGCACCCCGTGAGCGTGGGCCTCGCGCACCACGGCTGCCGGGGAATCCGTGCCGTCGGACCTGTTGCTGTGCATGTGCAGGTCAATCGGGGATTGCGCGCGAAAAAAGGACTCCATAATGCCATGCTAGTGACGATGTTTTCACGCCTGCTTGCCTTCGTGGTTTCGCTCGCCAGCATGGTTCTGGTGGTCGTCGCTTTTTGGCCGCAACTTCTCGGCTGGCAGCGGTCGAGCCCGTGGTCGTTCATGGTGGCCCCGCGAGGATTTGCCCTGGCCGTGGCCATCCTCGCCTTCATCGTCTTGTTTGTGCTGGGCAGGTTTGGCCGACCTCTCCGGCGCGTTCTCATGGCCGCCGGTTCGTGGCTTCTGGTGTTTGCCGTGGCCACCGGGGTGCTGCTGTTTTTCCGGGGGCTCGGCGCGCCCATGCCAGCGACGCCAGTCTCCGGCGATATCGGAACCGTTCGCGTTCTGGAGTGGAACACCATGGGTGACGCCCCGGCGCCCGCGGCCATCGCGCAGCTGGCACTCGACTCCGGCGCTCTGGTGATTGCGCTCCCCGAGACCACGCGCGCCACGGCGCACGACGTCGAGAGCATCATGGCGCTGGCCGGTGTGCCCATGCAGTCGTTCACGATTGCCTTCGACGAGGTCTATCGGGCACACTCGACGTCGCTCCTCATCGCCCGCAGTCTGGGCCCGTACGAGCTCGCCAACGGGAACGCCCAGACGTCCGTCTCCCCCACGGTCGTTGCCGTATCGACGGACGGCGGGCCCACCATTGTGGCCGCTCACGTAGTGGCCCCCTCGCAGGTGACCATGACCCAGTGGCGTGCCGACCTTGACGTCCTCGCCGACATCTGCCGTCTCCCCAACGTCATCCTCGCCGGCGACCTCAACGCCACGATTGACAACATGCAGGGGCTCGGCACGAAAAACCTTGGCAACTGTGTCGATGCGGCGCTGGAGACTCACGGCGCTGCGCTCGGCACCTGGCCCACGTGGTTGCCGACCCTGGGCGGTGCACCCCTCGACCACGTGATGGCCACAACGGAATGGCAAATCACCGGATCAACCGTCATCACGAGCGTCGACGGCGCGGGAAGCGATCACCGACCCGTCCTGGCACAGATCACACGGGCCGGCTAATCCCGGTCTGTCGTGATGCGCATAGTCACGGCAGCGACGACCTGAAAGACTAAGGGCATGGCAGACAACGAGAACCGGTCGACGACGCCCGAGTCTGATGCGTTCCGCCAGCACATCAGTAGCGACTGGGCCGAGCGCATCGATCCGCCGGCCGTGCTGCGCGACGCTGCACGATCGGCCGCTCCCCGACGCACGCGCGTGTCCGCCGAGTACACCGGTATTCGCCTCGTGATTCCCGCGGGAAATGCCAAGCAGCGCAGCAACGACACCGACTACCTGTTTCGAGCTCACTCGGATTTTGCCTACCTGACGGGCTGGGGCAGCGACACCGAACCCGATGCGGTGCTGGTGTTCGAACCGGCCGGGTCAACACACGCGTGCACGGTGTATTTTCGCGAACCCGCGGGTCGCGACCACGAAGAGTTTTATGCCAACGCGTCCATCGGAGAATTCTGGGTGGGCCCGCGACCCTCGGCGGCCACGGTGGCCGGTGAGCTCGGCCTCGCCACCGCACACATCGACACGCTCGCGGAGGCACTCACCACGAAGGTTCCCACGATTGTCGTTCGGGAAGCCGATCCGGGTGTCACCGACCTCGTTGACGGGCTCGATCGCACGCCGGAAGATGTCGAGCGCGATACCGAACTGGCTCGGGTGCTCTCCGAAATGCGGCTCATTAAAGACGATTACGAAATTGATCAGATGCGCCGTGCCGTCACCGCCACCCACCTGGGTTTCTCCGACATCGCGCGCGTCCTGCCGGCCATCGGC
>CAIVOR010000234.1 GCA_903907615.1 uncultured Microbacteriaceae bacterium
GGCAATGAGCTTCTCGCGCTGTTCACGGAGAGGACCGCCTATCTGGCTGTGAGCCCCGACGGCACGCAGTTGTGGGCGTCTCAGCCGGTCAGGGCTCAAGTGGGTGTGTACGACACTTACGATCTCAGCCTCGTCGAAGGGATTCCCTTCTCGGCGAATGCCAGCGGCATTGCTTTCGCACAGTTGGGCTGCCAGGCCTGGGTGGCTCAGCAGTTTGGCGGTGCCGACATCGTCTTTGATCTCGATCCGTGCCTGAGCGCCCCCACTCCAGCGCTCCCTGATACGGGAGCAAGCCCCTCTGTCATCGTTACGTCGTTGGCGGTGAGCGCGGGCCTGCTCGCGGCGGGAGTGATCGCACTCGTCGTGGTGCGTCGCCGCAGTGCGTCATCGCACTAGGCTCAGTATCCAGACCCACCTATCAACCAAAGGATTCAACATGACGACGTCCCGCATTCTTGCCACGGTTGCTGCCGTAGCCCTCACGATGGGGGCAACCCTCGGCTTGGCCTCACCGGCACTGGCTTCGGCCACGGTCAGCCCCACGGTCATCGAAACCGGTTTCTACGCTTCGTCATCGGCTTACAACCCCACGGCGACGACCGTTGCGGTTGCCAACTTCGGGAGTACCTATTACGTCAAAGATTCCAGCGTTGACTTCATCGATGTCGCCACAAACACTGTGATCAACGTCACAGACGATGCAATCACGGATGCAACGGCACTTGTCTGGGCGCCCGATGGCTCGAAGGTCTATGTTCTCAACTATTCGGGTGGCATCACCGTGATTGATGCCGCAACACACGCTGTTGTCGACACTTTGGTGAGTGGTTCCGCGCCGTCAAACTCCGGGTTGGCAATTACCCCGGACGGCTCTTACTTGCTCACGGGCGACTACAGCAGCGGCGCCGGTGCGGTAGTCGACATCTCCGCCAACACTTACGAATCACTGCTGTTGCTGACCGACGAATCGGTATTCAACATCTTTGTCTCACCTGACGGAACCAAGGCCTACTTCATGACCTACTACGGTGCGGTTGACGTCATTGACCTCACGGACCCCCTCTACGCGATTGTGGGTACGTTGCAGTTTGACAACATGGGCTACGGCGGTATCAGCTCGTGCATGAGTTTTGACGGCAACACCCTGTTCATGGCGGACTACAACGATGGCGATCCGGCCACGATCGCTCGCCTGGATCTGGGCACAGGAACCTCAACCTCAACGACGGCCATGATCTCAGAGTCAATTGACTGCACCATGACACCGGACGGCAAGAACGTGCTCTTCGGTTCTTACGGTAAGGAAGACATCTCGACCGTCTACGAATTCGATGCCACCACGCTGGCGGCGGTTACTTCTTACGACATCCAACCCGAAGATGCGAGCGATGTGCTCGCCTCCAGCTCGCTGAAGTGCGACGTTTACGTGTCGAACTTCTACGAAACCACGAACATCCTCAATTTTGATTGTTCACTGCCCGACACGGGCGCCAGCCAGGCGCTCGTGATCACGCTGGCTTCGGTCGGTGGCGGTCTGTTGATTCTCGGCATCGTTGCTGTGATTCTGGTGCGTCGCCGTAACGCAAAGTCGGACTAGCCGACAAAGTCTGAAGGAGGGGTCGAGCCGAAAGGCTCGGCCCCTTCGCTGTTGGGGGCGTGTTCACGATGTCGGATTTGCGTTGCGGGAGCAAAAACTTTGCTCATCGAGTGAGACGCAAATGACCCATGTCATGCTAAATTTACTTTTGCACCATCACGATGTTAGTTGTCAGTCTTGTCCCGGTGCGGCCGAAACCTCAATTCTCACTATCCAGAAAGAAGCCCCATGAAAAAAATCATCACGATAGGCGGCGCCGCGGTTGCAGCGCTTGCTATCGCCACAATCCCCGCGCTGAGCGCCAGCGCAGTCACCGCCATCACCCAGACGGCAACCATCACAGCCGCCTTTGACTACCAGGAATCAAGTGCCGTGAGCCCTGACGGAAACATTCAGGTAATCCTCGATAAAAACAACAACAAGGTATTTTTCGCCTACGCGGATTCAGAAACCGTTGTTCAGGTCAGCGACCCATTCAACGACTTTGACGAACCGTGGAGTGCGGCGTTCTCGCCTGACGGCTCCACGCTCTACGTCTCGGCTTACAGTAGCGACATCATCATCGTCGACGTGGCTTCCAAGTCAGTGTCGACCACCATTCCCGACACCAACCCCTGTTCTGAGAACCAAATGATTGGCCTTTCTCCGGACGGTAAGTACTTGGCGTTCAACGACGATTGCTCCGACACGTATGTTTGGGATGTCACCAACAACTACGCCCAGGTGGGGACCGACTTTGGTACAAATGACGACGCCACCGGTATCTTCTTCCCCAACTCGACCACGGCTTACATGGCGGAGGCGGACGGCTCAATCGCCGTTGTTGACCTCACGACCGGAAGCCTGACCAACGAATGGGATGGCAACAACCCATCTACTGGTTCGTGTGCGTCGCCGGACGCCTCCGTCGTCGCGATTGTTCCGGATGGATCTATTGCTGACCTGCAGTTCTTCAACCCCGCCACGGGCGAACTCTTGGGTGCTGCCGACTTGGGAACTGACTTCGCCTCGGGTGCGGATTGCGCCTTTACCGGCAACGGTAAGGTTCTCGTCACCGACTGGAGCCGCACCCCCGCCGCGATGTATGTGGTCAACGCCGCGACATACGAATACGAGGAGACGGTTGATGTTGACCTTGGCACCGTTGTCGGAGCCAACTACTCAAACTCCATCAACATCATGGCGGGCTGCGAGGCTTTTGTCACCGGCTACAGCGGAAACATTGCCGTCATGACGCTGCCGTCGGACTACTGCCCCGCGGCAGCACTGCCCGACACGGGTGCCAGCGCGTCGGTGATCGGCACGTCGATTGCTCTGTCGGCTGGGCTGCTAGTCGCCGGTGCCATCGCACTCATTGTGGTGCGTCGCCGCCAGCACAGCTAGTTCGCAACACACACGCACAAGGGGTCGAGCCGAAAGGCTCGGCCCCTTCGCTGTAAACTGGCAAGCGTGTCTGCCGCCGAGAATCCTGCCGCTCAAATCAGCGAATCCGCTGTATCTGAGGCGCTCAGTGCGGCGCTTGCCGCCATCGCAGCCGCACCCGATGCTGCCGGCCTGAAGGCCATCCGTAACGCACACGTGGGCGAGGCATCGCCGCTGGCCGCGCTCAATGCCGCGCTCAAGGATGTTCCCAACGATCAGAAGGCTGCAGCCGGCAAGCTCGTGGGCCAGGCGCGCGCGCAGGCCAATCAGGCCTATGCCGCGCGCGAGACCGAGATGGTGGCCGCCGAGCAGACGGCGCAACTCGCCGCCGAGTCCGTCGACGTCACCGCGGCGGCATCACGCACACGCATCGGCGCCCGGCATCCGCTCATGCTGCTGCAGGAGAGCGTGTGCGACGCGTTTGTGGGCATGGGCTGGGAGATCGCCGAGGGTCCCGAGCTCGAGAGCGAGTGGTACAACTTTGATGCCCTCAACTTTGACGAGGATCACCCCGCGCGCGCCATGCAAGACACCTTCTTTGTTGAGCCACCCGAGGCGCACCTCGTGCTGCGCACGCACACCAGCCCCGTGCAGGTGCGCACCATGCTCACGCGCACACCGCCCATCTACATCATCGCTCCGGGTCGGGTGTATCGCACCGACGAGCTCGACGCCACGCACACCCCCGTCTTCACGCAGTTCGAGGGCCTGGCCGTCGACAAGGGGCTCACCATGGCGCACCTGCGCGGCACGCTCGAGCACGCCGCCCGACTCATGTTTGGCGAGGGCGCCAAGATTCGCCTGCGTCCCAACTACTTTCCGTTCACCGAGCCCAGTGCCGAACTCGACGTGTGGCATCCCACGTTCGCCGGGGGAGCGCGCTGGATCGAATGGGGTGGCTGCGGCATGGTCAACGCCAACGTGCTCCGCTCGGCCGGCATCGACCCCGAGGAGTATTCGGCCTTCGCGTTCGGCATGGGCGTGGAGCGCAC
>CAIVOR010000235.1 GCA_903907615.1 uncultured Microbacteriaceae bacterium
CACCGCGCCGGAGTAGGCTTGTGGGTGTGAGACTCGAGAAGCCCGCGAAGCCGGTGCTCAGCCTGCGCGAGCGCCTCTTTGCGTCGGCCGACACCAAAAAGCTCGCCGAGATTATCGACGCGGGTATTCGCGAGATTGAAGAGGGGCTCCCCGCCGAGTTGCACTTTGGCGATGATCTGGCCGACACGGTCGGTCGCTACTTGCTCGATGCGGGTGGCAAGCGCATGCGTCCCATGCTGGCGCTGCTCATGGCTCAATTTGGCGAGGGCACCACGCCGGATGTGATCACCGCATCGCGTGCCATCGAAATGACGCACCTCGCGTCGCTGTATCACGACGACGTGATGGACGAGGCGCCCCTGCGCCGCGGCGTCGAGAGCGCTCACATGCGCTGGTCGAATTCAGTCGCCATCCTCACGGGCGACCTGCTTTTCTCGAGAGCATCCACCCTGATGTCGCGACTCGGTGTTGAGGCCATGAGCCTGCAGTCGGAAACATTTGAGCGTCTGTGCGTGGGTCAGCTTCACGAGACCACGGGACCGGCCGCCGGTGTCGATCCGGTCGACCACTATTTCAGCGTGCTGGCCGACAAGACGGGGTCGCTGATTTCGGCGGCCGCACGTGCGGGCATCCGCTATTCAGGAGCCCCGGCAGAGTTTGAAGAACCCGCACGAATCTTCGGCGAGAAAATCGGCATTGCATTCCAGTTGGCTGACGACGTTATCGACCTCTCACCGGCTTCGGATGCCACAGGCAAGAAGGCCGGCACCGACCTCAAGGCCGGCGTACCCACCCTGCCCACGCTGTTGCTCGAACGGGTTGTTGATACGGATCCCGAGGCGGCATCGTTGCTCACGCGCCTGCGCCACGACGCCCAGTCGACGAATGCCGCCGCTGAGGCCGACCTCCCCGAAGCGGTTCGCGCGCTGTACGACCACCCCGTGACCCAGACCACGCGCGAGGAAGCCCTGCGTTTCGCGCGCGAGGCCATGGAGGCCCTGGCCCCACTGCCCGATAACTCCGCCAAGCGGGCGCTCGGCATGTTCGCCGACCACGTGGTTTCCCGCACGGGTTAGCTCCTCATTCGGCGAGCAGACCGCGCGGAGGCTAGTACCGTAGAAGGCGTGTCAAAACTCCGCCTCGCAATCGTTGGCGCCGGTCCCGCCGGCATTTACGCCGCCGACATCATCCTCAAAGCCGAACGCACTGTGGACGTGTCAATCGACCTCTTTGATCGTCTTCCTGCCGCCTACGGACTGGTTCGTTACGGCGTGGCCCCGGACCACCCGCGCATCAAGGGCATCATCACGGCCCTGCGCGAAGTGATCGACCGCGGCGACATCCGGCTCTTCGGCAACGTCACCTTCGGCACCGACATCACACTCGATGACCTCAAGCGTCACTACAACGCCGTGATCTTTTCGACGGGCGCGATTCGGGATGCCGACCTCAACATTCCCGGCATCGAACTGCCCGGTTCTTATGGCGGCGCGGACTTCGTGAGTTGGTACGACGGACACCCCGACGTGCCGCGCGAGTGGCCACTGGAGGCGTCCAGCGTGGCCGTGGTGGGCAACGGCAACGTGGCTCTCGATGTGGCGCGTATGCTCGCCAAGCACGCCGACGATCTGCTCCCCACCGAGATTCCCGCCAACGTCTACTCCGGGCTCAAGGCGTCACCCGTCACCGATGTGCATGTTTTCGGTCGTCGCGGCCCCGCCCAAGCTAAGTTTTCGCCACTCGAACTCCGTGAACTGGGGGAGCTGAACGACGTCGACATGATCGTCTACGACGAGGACTTCGTCATTGACGAGGCGAGCCAGAACGCCATCGAGACCAACAAGCAGGTGTTCGTGCTGATGAAGGTCATGAACGCGTGGCGCGAGCGCGCGTCGAGCACGTCCAGCCGCCGGCTCCACCTCCACTTCTATGCCAAGCCCCTTGAAGTCGTGGCCAACGAGCGCGGCGCCGTGGGCACGCTGCGGTACGAGCGCACCGAGCCTGATTCCGCTGGTGGCGTGCGCGGCACCGGAGAAGTTCGCGAGCTCGAGATCGGCGCCATTTACCGGGCCGTGGGCTACTTCGGTTCACCGCTCGACGGCATTCCGTTCGACGAGAAGCGCGGTGTGATCCCCAACCACGAGGGTCAGGTCATGGATGACGATGGCAAGAAAATCCCTGGCGTGTACACCACGGGGTGGATCAAGCGCGGGCCGGTGGGCCTTATCGGCCACACCAAGTCGGATGCCATGGAGACGGTCAAACACCTGCTCCGCGACCAGGCAAACTGGTGGGCACCTGCCGAACCGGACGAGCAGTCGGTGGTCGACCTTCTCAACGCGCGCGGCATCGAGTTCACCGACGCCGCGGGGTGGGCCAAACTCGATGACTACGAGAAGTCGCTCGGCGTTCCCGAGGGCCGTGAGCGCATCAAGGCCGTTGATCGCGCCGAGATGATTCGCGTCTCGCGCGCTTAGTCTCGGGCCGCTGAGGCGCCCAGCAACTCGCGAATGACCTCGTCGAACGCCGCGTGGTGGGAGGCCACATCGGCGACTGTCGTGGTGGGACACATCAGCGCCATGTTGTGAAACGGGGTGAGCATGATGCCGCGGTTCATGAGGGCGACGTGGATGTAGTCCTCCAGCTCGGCATCCGCGGCAGCATTCGCCTCGGTACCGTTGAGGGGGTACGGACGCGCAAACCGGTATTCGGCACGGGCACCCAACTGGTTGATGGCCCACGGCAGGCGATAGCGGTCGAAAATCTCGTTCATGCCGTCGGTGAAGACCGTGGCGGTGGCGATCATTGTGGCGAAAGCGTCGTCGGTGAGCACCTTCTCCAGCGTGGCTCGCATGGCGGCCACCTGCAGCGGGTTACCGGCGAGCGTGCCGCCCACTCCGCCCATGTCGATGAGGTCGAGGTCGGTGCGCTCAAGCACGCGTTCGGCAAATTCGGCGCTCAGGCCGTAGGTTCCCGTGGGGATACCGCCGGCAATCGACTTACCAATCACCACGATGTCGGGGTCAAGATTGTCGCGCTTGGTCATGCCACCGGGGCCGGCAGAGAACGTGTGCGTCTCATCGATAATGAGCAGGGCGTCGTATTTCCGAGTGAGTTCGCGCACTCCCTCGAGATACCCGGGCTCGGGAAGCACGATGCCGATGTTTGTGAGGGCCGGCTCAATCAGCACGGCGGCCACGTCTCCGTGCGCCAACTCTCGTTCAAGTCCGACGAGGTCATTCATCTCGGCCACCCGCGACGTTTCGGTGACGTCCACGGGTGATCCCACGTTTCCGGGGCGGCTCATGCCCTCCCCGTCGGGGCCCACAACGATGAGGGACTCGTCCACGCTGCCGTGATAGCAGTAGGAGTGAAACAGAATCTTGGGCTTGCCGGTGATGGCGCGAACCAGGCGAATCGCCCAGCGATTGGCATCTGTTGCGGTGAGCGAGAAGCTCCACTTGTCCATGCCGAAACGGCGCGTGAGTTCGGCACCCACCCACTCGGCGTCCTCGGTGGGCAGCATCGTGGTCAGGCCACCCGTTGCGGAGATCCGCTCGCTGATAGCCGCGACGACGGCCGGAGCAGAATGTCCCGCCATCGAGCCGGTGTCACCCAAGGCAAAGTCGACGTACTCGTGGCCGTCGATGTCCCAGATGCGGTTTCCCACGGCACGGTCGAGGTAGAGGGGGAAGCCGCCCGCCTTCTTGTTCATCCACGTCATGGGAACCCGGCCGAACAGGTGGTCGGCGCGCTCGTAGGCCGCCTGAGAACGAGGATTCCGTTCGGCGAAGACAGCCCGTTGACGTTCGGCCAACTCGGCAAGCCGGGTTCGATCGATCACGGTGTTGTGGGGTTCGGCATCATGGGTCATTGTGTTCCTGAGCCTACGCGAGGGGCGATTCCCGGTCGGCGAGCGCACTCCGGTAAGCGAGAATGGCGCTATGACGAGTCGGGAAGTCCGCTGGGCGCCAGACATTTTGGGCCGGGCTTTTGAGCAGGTCACGCTCGATTTGGGACGCGATGACGAGGGCGATGTGCTCGCCACCCTCGTTCGTTACACCCCAGCTCCCGCAGCCGGTTCGCGCCGTTTTCTCTCGCGGACCCCCCTCCCCGCCGAGGGGGCAGACGTGCTCTATGTGCACGGCTGGTCGGACTACTTTTTCCACGACCACGTCGCCGCATTCTGGGCAGCTGCGGGGGCACGGTTCTTTGCCCTCGATCTGCGCAAGTACGGTCGCAGCCTGCGTCCGGGACAAACCCCGGGTTTCGTCACCTCGCTCGAGACGTACGACGCGGACATCGAGGCAGCCCTCGAGGTGATGGGTCACGGGGTGTCGTCGACGAGCAAGCGCCCGCTCATCCTGCTCGGCCACTCCACCGGAGGCCTGATTCTGAGTTTGTGGTTGAGCCGCCATCAGGGCCGAGCCCAGGCGCTCATTCTCAACAGTCCGTGGCTCGAGTACCAACTCACCGCGGCCGGCCGGCAGGTGGCGGCCACCGCACTCAAAATCAGCTCGCGCGTTGATCCCAAAGCGGCTGTTCCCAATCCGGACTTGGGTCTGTACAACCGAGCGCTCAGCAAGGACAAGGGCGGCCTCTGGGAGTTCCGTGAAGAGTGGCGACCCCCCAAGTCGTTCACCCCGCGAGCCGCCTGGCTGCGCGCCATTCTCGACGGGCATGCGCGGGTGGCAGCGGGACTCAACATCGAGGTGCCGGTGCTCACGCTTCTCTCGGCACGCACCCTCTTTCTCACGAGGTGGTCAGATGAGATGCGTGAAGCCGACACCGTGATTGATGTCTCCACTGTGGCCACGCGTTCGGTAAAATTAGGACGTGTGGTGACAGTGGCGCACATTCCGGGAGCGGTGCATGACGTGTTTCTCTCTGCGCCCGTTGTGCGCAACCGCGCCTTTGCCGACGTCCAGACCTGGTTGGGATCGTATTTATGAGTTCACGCATCAGCGACGACACGGTTGCGTCGACAACGTTTGGCCGCGTCCAGGGCGACCGCGCGGGACGCACCGCGCGTTGGCGCGGCATTCCCTATGCCACCCCGCCCATGGGCGACCTGCGCTACCGCTCGCCCGAGCCACCCCAGAAGTGGCGCGACGTGCGCAGCGCGCTCGCTTTTGGCAACGTCTCGCCACAGCCAACCACCAAGATGATCCCCATTCCTGAGCACATCGTGCAGAGTGAGGACTGCCTGACGCTCAACGTATGGACTCCCGAAGCGGCACTCACCGACGGCCGGCCCCGACCGGTCATGGTCTGGCTCCACGGCGGCGCCTACTTCATCGGCTTTTCGGCGCAGCCCATTTATAACGGGCAGGCGCTCGCCGAAGACGGCGACGTGGTTGTGGTCACCCTCAACTACCGCCTCGGCGCTCTGGGCTTCCTCGACTTTCGCGAATACCTCGGCTCAGCGGCCGAAACAAACCTTGGCCTGCGCGACATCCTGCTTGCCCTGCAGTGGGTGCGTGACAACATCGCGGCCTTCGGCGGCAACCCCGACAACGTCACGCTCTTTGGCGAGTCCGCCGGCGGCGGCTGTGTCACGACGTTGATGACCATGCCGGCCGCCCAGGGCCTGTTTCACCGGGCTATCGCCCAGAGCCCTCCCGTCACGAGTGTTTACGGCCCTGAGCGCCCGGCACTGATTGCGGGAACGTTCCTCGAACTAGCGGGTGTTGACCCCGATCGGGCGGCTACCGACCTGCGCAAGGTTGATGCCCACGAGCTGGCGACACACACAATGGACCTCCTCAACCACGTGGCGACCACGATGCCCGGAACCGTCGCGTTCGCGCCCATCGTTGACGGCGACGTTGTTCACGAAGACCCGATCCTGGCCTTCCAGGAGGGTCGCGCACATCGCGTGCCGCTGATCATCGGCACTAACAAAGACGAAGCTTCGCTGTTCAAGCTCATGAAGTCTCCATTGATGCCCATAGCTCAAGACCCGGTGGAGCGCATGTTTGAGCTGGTGTCGGCAGATAACCCCGGTGTCGACGTTTCGCTCGACCGCATCTCGAGCACGTACCGCGGCTATCCCCGGCAGAAAGCGTGCATGGGTATCTCGCGCGACGCCGGATTCCGCATGCCGTCGATCTGGGCGGCAACAGCCCACAGCGCGAGTTCGGTCCGGAAGGAGAAGTACGTGGACACCACACCGAGGACAGCCAAGAAGAGTCCGGCGATCACGGTGGCCGCGGCCGACCCCACAATCGGGGTGCGCCGGGTCCGCAGGCGATGGACGACCGCGGGCGAGAG
>CAIVOR010000236.1 GCA_903907615.1 uncultured Microbacteriaceae bacterium
CCGCGCGTGATCTTCCCGATCGGGGCACGCGTGGCAATTGTGTGCACGCAGGTCTTTACGCAGGCGATTGAGATCGCTGGCACGACGATCTCGCGCGGCGCGTGAATCGTTGGCGCGCACCGCAGCTCGCTCTTTCTCCGTGAGCGCCCGGCGAATAGCGGAGTACTCGGCGAAGTCACCCAGATGGCACTGCATCGGTTTTTCAAAGCCGGTCAAGGATTCTTCTTGTTGCCGAACCTTTCGCGCCAGATCAACCACGGCCCGATCCGCCTGGAACTGAGCAAACGAGGATTCAAGAATCTCGCGCGTACGACTACGACCGAATTGGTAAACCAGGTTGACGGCCATGTTGTACGTCGGGCGAAAACTCGAGTTCAGTGGATACGTGCGTCGGCTGGCCAGATTCGCGATGGACTGCGGGTCGTGTTGACCCGTCCACTGCACGACAGCGTGACCCTCGACGTCGATTCCTCGCCGTCCGGCTCGTCCGGTGAGTTGGGTGTACTCGCCAGCCGTAAGCGGAACTCGGGCCTCTCCGTTGAACTTTTCCAGTTTCTCGAGAACAACCGAACGCGCCGGCATGTTGATTCCGAGGGCAAGAGTTTCCGTGGCAAAAACCGCCTTGACGAGTTTGCGTTGAAACAGCTCTTCGACAACCTCTTTGAACGCGGGCAGCAGACCAGCGTGGTGGGCCGCCACTCCGCGCTCCAGACCCTCGAGCCACTTCCAGTAACCCAGCACACCGAGGTCTTCGTCGAGCAGCGTTCGACAGCGCTCATCAACAATCGCGCGAATCTCTTCGCGCTCGGCGGCGTCAGTGAGCCGCACTCCCGCCTGCACGCACTGCCGGACGGCTTGATCGCACCCGGCCCGACTAAAGATGAAAAATATGGCTGGGAGCAGTTGGCGTTCTCCGAGCATGTCGATCACGTCGGGGCGATCGAGCCGCGACTTCAGGGGCGCGCTGGGCGCTGCAACGCGTCCTTGGCGACCGCGGTAGCTATCTGACTTGTAGCGCGACTGTTGACCACGAGCGTGTGGTTGGCGCATCGCCGTTTGAGTGAGTCGCGTGAGTTCGGGGTTGACGCGATGAGTCGCCGCCTGTCCGGACGAATCGAAGAGATCCACGAACTTGCTGGCCACGATCACGTGTTGATCCAGTGGCACGGGTCGCTCTTCCGAGAGAACCAGGCTCACACCACCGCGGACTGCCTCAAGCCAGTCGGCGAACTCCTCGGCATTCGAGACGGTGGCGCTGAGGCAAATCAGTCGAACGGCCTCGGGAAGGTGGATGATGACCTCTTCCCAGACAGCTCCTCGAAACCGGTCGGCGAGATAGTGCACCTCGTCCATGATGACGAAGGCAAGGTCGTTCAGAGCCGCCGAGTCGGCGTAGAGCATGTTGCGCAACACCTCGGTCGTCATGACGACGAGTCGTGCATTTCCGTTGATGTTGGTGTCGCCCGTGAGCAGACCTACGTCGTCACTCCCCCAGCGCTCGACGAGTTCGTTGTACTTCTGATTGCTCAGGGCTTTCATGGGCGTCGTAAAGAAGACCTTGGCGGTCGACGCGGGGTCAGACATTGCCAGGTGAATAGCGAACTCCGCCACAATTGTCTTGCCCGCGCCCGTGGGGGCGGCGACGAGGACGCTCTGCCCCTCTTCGACTCGCTGACACGCCTCGATCTGGAATGGATCGAGATCGAAGTCGCGCGAGGTCCGAAAATCTTCGACGACGGGGTGTGACGCGGCGACC
>CAIVOR010000237.1 GCA_903907615.1 uncultured Microbacteriaceae bacterium
CTGATGCTCCGCAAGGGCCTCACCCTCGAGAACGTCTATACCCACCTCTAAGCACTTCGATACTGGTCAAGGAACCCCATGCTGCGAATAGCTGTACCCAACAAGGGCTCACTCGCCGACGTTGCCATCGAGATGTTGCGCGAGGCGGGCTATGCCACGCGTCGTGATACCCGTGAACTGCACGTGGAGGATCCCCGTAACGACGTGGAGTTTTTCTATCTGCGTCCCCGAGACATCGCGACGTACGTTGGTTCGGGGGCGCTCGATGTGGGAATCACGGGGCGCGATTTGCTCCTCGATTCGGGGTCGAGCGCCACAGAGATTGCTGACCTGAGCTTTGGCCAATCAACTTTTCGATTCGCGGCACCGGTGGGAACCATTTCTTCAGTGTCCGAGCTTGAAGGCCGTCGCGTGGCAACGAGCTATCCGGGACTTGTCGGATCTTTTCTTGAGTCGGCTGGGGTTTCCGCCACCCTCGTCACGCTGGATGGCGCCGTCGAATCGGCCGTGCGCTTGGGTGTTGCCGATGCCGTGGCCGACGTCGTCTCCACGGGGTCGACGTTACGCAAGGCCGGCCTGGAAATTTTTGGTCCCGTCATTTTGGAAAGTTCGGGAGTGCTGATCTCCGGCGGCAGCACCACCGCTGCGGCCACAACGCTCTTGCGACGACTCGAAGGCGTTCTCGTAGCGCGCTCCTACGTTCTCATGGACTACGACTGCCCTGTCACGCTGTTGGAGCGGGCCTGTGCCTTGGCGCCGGGCATTGAATCGCCCACCGTCTCGCCGCTTCGTGATCCCGAGTGGGTCGCTGTGCGCGTGATGGTTCCGCAGTCGGATCAAAACCAAGTCATGGATGCCCTCTACGAGCTGGGTGCACGCGCCATCTTGGTCAGTTCCATTCACGCGGCCAGGCTGTAGCGTGTCCCTCTCCGTGCGCATCATCCCGTGTCTCGACGTGTCGGGGGGACGTGTGGTCAAGGGTGTCAACTTCGAGAATCTCCGTGACGCCGGTGATCCGGTCGACTTGGCGCGCCTGTACTACGCGCAGGGTGCCGATGAAGTGACATTCCTCGACGTATCGGCAACGGTCGATGGTCGTGACACCATGTACGACGTCGTGGCGCGCACCGCCGACGAGGTGTTCATACCGCTCACTGTTGGTGGGGGAGTGAGAACGGCTGACGATGTGGCTCGTCTGCTGGCGAGCGGCGCCGATAAGGTCAGCGTGAACAGCGCCGCAGTTGCGCGGCCGGATCTGCTCGACGACATTTCCGCTCGATTCGGTGCTCAGGTCTTGGTCCTGAGTCTTGACGTCAAACGTTCGGACCGGACCGCCAGCGGTTTTATCGTGACGTCCCACGGCGGGCGCACCGAGACAGACATTGACGCGGTCGACTGGACTCGTGAGGCACAGGAGCGCGGCGTCGGCGAATTGCTCGTCAACTCCATCGATGCCGACGGAACAAAAGAGGGCTTCGATCTCGAACTGATTTCACTGATTGCGGTGAACGCCCACGTTCCCATTATTGCCTCCGGTGGCGCGGGAAATGCCCAGGACTTCGCGCCGGCCGTTGCCGCGGGAGCGGACGCGGTTTTGGCAGCATCCATTTTTCACTCGGGCGATGTGCGCATCGCGGATGTCAAGGCGGACTTGACCACGCACGGCTACGAGGTGCGCGCAGCATGACGACAACACCCGAAGTCGCGTTCAACGAACAGGGGCTCGTTCCGGTCGTCGTTCAGGACGAAACGTCCAAGCGTGTCCTCATGGTCGCTTACATGAACCGCGAGGCGCTGGAACTCACACTGACCACGGGCCGTGCGGTTTACTGGTCGCGTTCACGGGGAGAACTGTGGCGCAAGGGCGACACCAGCGGGAATGCTCAATTCGTTCGCCGCGTGGAGTTGGACTGTGACGGAGACACTCTTCTGATCTCCGTGGAGCAGGTCGGTCCCGCGTGCCACACCGGCACAATGTCCTGCTTTGACGTCGCGGTATTGCCGGCCGTGACGAACGTCGTACCCGGCGATGCCGTGCCTCCGCTCGTGAAAGAATAGTTTCACCATGAGCCAAACCACTCGCGAAGAATTCGCTGCCCTCGTCGGCAGTGGTCAGCGTGTCCTCACGGTCAGTCGTGAGGTCTTTGCCGATGCGGATTCTCCCGTGTCGTTGTATCGCCGATTGTCGGAATCACGCCCGGGGTCATTCCTTCTTGAGTCGGCGGAGCAGGGCGGTATCTGGTCTCGCTTTTCTTTCGTGGGTGTTGAGAGTTTCGGCACGCTGACCGATGTCGATGGGGTCTCTCGCTGGATCAACTATTCGCTCGACGAGTCGCGTGCCTTTGATGGACCGGTTCCCGAATTGGGCTTGGATGCTGTCTCGGTACTAACGCAGCGCTGGGCAAGTTCTCCCCACGGTCACGCCGCACCTCTCACGGGCGGTCTCGTGGGTTTCATCGGGTGGGACGCGGTGCGCCAACTCGAACGACTTCCCAACGCGCCTCCTACCGAGGTTCCCGTTCCGGGGCAGGCCCTCAACTTTGTCCGTGACCTGGTCGTTATTGACCATCGCACGGGAACGTTGACGTTGGTCACAAACGTGCTCGCGCTCGACGGCGCACCCGATTATGACGAGGCAATTGGTCGCATCGAGGCGATGGAGGCTCGCCTTCGAGCACCACACACCGCGGCCGTGTCGCTCATCGATTTGTCGATCAACGCTCAGCCCGAACACCGCACCGAACGGGACGACTACCTGTCTTCGGTTCTGACGTCCAAGGACTACATCGTCGCTGGTGACATTTTCCAGGTCGTGATTTCACAGCGATTCGAACTCGAGTGTCGAGCCACTCCGTTGGACGTTTACCGTGTCCTCCGATCGTTGAACCCCAGCCCGTACATGTACCTACTGAGCCTGGAAACGGTTGACGGCACACCGTATGCCGTTGTGGGATCTTCTCCCGAAGCGCTCGTCAAGGTTCAGGAGGGTCGCGTCTTTACGCATCCGATCGCGGGATCACGACCGCGCGGTGGCACTCCCGAAGTCGACCAGGCCCTTGAAACAGAGCTCCTCGCGGACGAGAAGGAGCGGGCCGAACACCTCATGCTCGTAGATCTCGCGCGAAACGACCTGCTGCGCGTCTGTGACGCAGGCAGTGTCGAGGTCACGGAGTTCATGCGAGTTGAGCGGTTTAGTCACATCATGCACATCGTGTCGTCGGTGGAGGGCAACCTGCGAGACGGTCAGGATGCGGTTGACGTTTTTCGGGCCACGTTCCCCGCGGGCACTCTGTCCGGCGCTCCCAAGCCGCGAGCCCTCGAGATCATTGACGAGCTCGAACCTGCCGGCCGCGGGGTGTACGGCGGCGTCGTGGGTTACTTCGACTTTGCGGGCAACGCCGATCTTGCCATCGCTATTCGAACAGCCACAATTGCTCGGGGACGCGCCTATGTGCAGGCCGGAGGCGGTCTCGTAGCGGACAGCGACCCCGAGGCAGAGTTCCAGGAGAGCGTCAACAAGGCGGCCGCACCACTCCGTGCCGTCGCCATTGCCAATGCCTTGATTGATACGGCGTCAGCATCCCGATGACGCACCTACCATCGCGAGCCTGATGCGCATCACTCGCTCGCTTGTTGTCGTAGCCACGCTTGTCGTCACCGCACTTCTGTTGGTGGCGAGTGCCCAGCCGTGGGTCGTCCTGGGGTTGTCCTCGGCGGAGTCGAGTTCACGCGAACTGACCGTTTTGGGGGCGACGCTCGCGCCCGCCTTTGTGGGATTGAGCCTGGCGTATGTGGCGGCGATGATGGTCGCGCTGATATCCCGCAAAGTAGTGCGCATCGTCTGCACGATTATTGCTGCTCTCGTTGGCGTCGCTGCTGGAATCGTCGAACTTGTGGCGGTTGTCGACCCGGTGGCCGCTGCGCGCGTCACCATCGCACGCGTTACGGGAATCTCCGATACGGAGCATCAGCGAGACCTGATCACGGCGATATTTCTCCAACCGTGGGCATTTATTGCTCTTCTGGGTGCGCTTATCTCCGTGATTGTGGCCCTTGCGGTTCTACCCGCTGGAAGAACCTGGACGACGAACGCGAGTAGGTTCGAACGTCGGAAAGGGGCCTCGCGCGCGCGGGCTCGCGTTCTGCCGGCGTCTGAGCGTGATCCGCACGAGACGTGGGACGATCTGTCCAGCGGGGGAGACCCGACGCAGAGTGCCAAGGACTAAACTGAAGACGTATCCGATAACCGAGGAGTAGCTATGAGCGCCAACCCATCCGACCCGGGTGAAGGTCACTCGCCCGCCGCGTGGACCGCTGTCGTCATCATGCTGGTTGCTTTCGCAGCCGGCACTCTGTTTTTCGTTCTTAACCTCCCGATTGGTGTTTACGCCAGCGTGGGACTCTTGATTGTTGGCGCTCTCATGGGCCCCATCTTGGCGAAGGCCGGGTACGGAGTGAACGGGCCCAAGTACGTTCCGAAGGTGCACTCCTAACTTGTTGCTCGCCGAACTGACCGCGGGAGCGGTCGAAGATGCCCGCACCCGCGAACGGACTGTCCCACTCGCGGTGATGATTGAACGCGCTCACGCCGCAACGCCAGCAATTGATGCGCTGGCTGCACTCGCACCGAGTGATCACGTCAAGATCATTGCTGAAGTGAAGCGCTCCAGCCCCTCTCGGGGTGACATGGCGGAGATCGCCGATCCGGCAGCTCTCGCACTCACCTATGCGGCTGCGGGGGCATCGGCCATTTCCGTCCTCACCGAGGAGCGTCGCTTCAAGGGATCACTCGATGACCTCGATGCCGTGCGCAGCGTGGTGGACATTCCCGTTTTGCGCAAAGACTTTATCGCCACCGACTACCAGGTATACGAGGCACGTGCTCACGGTGCGGACATCGTTCTGCTGATTGTGGCCGCTCTTGAGCAGCCGGAGCTGATCCACCTTTACGAACTCACGCGTTCGTTGGGCATGACCGCGCTCGTGGAGACACACTCCGCGGTCGAGGTGACCCGTGCGGTCGACGTGGGTGCTGGGTTGATTGGGGTCAATGCCCGAGACCTCGACACTTTTGAGCTGGACCGGGAACTGTTCGGCCGGATTGCGGATCGCATTCCCGGTTCGACGATTAGCGTCGCCGAATCGGCAGTTCGGTCGGCCGAGGACGTTGCCCACTATCGCGCCGCAGGCGCCGATGTGGTTCTTGTTGGTGAGGCGTTGGTCACTACTGACCCCGTCGTGACGATGGCGGGATTCTTAGCCTCATGAGTAACTTACGCATGCAACAGGGACCCTACTTCGGTGATTTTGGTGGCCGGTATGTTCCCGAATCACTCATCGCCGCACTTGACGAACTCGCAGAGGCCTACGAGCTGGCCAAGCTCGACCCCACTTTCACCGAAGAACTCGCTCACCTGCATGCGACGTACACCGGCCGTCCCTCCATCATCACCGAGGTACCTCGTTTCGCCGAGCACGCCGGGGGAGCGCGCATCATTCTGAAGCGCGAGGATCTGAATCACACGGGAAGCCACAAGATCAATAACGTTCTGGGCCAGGCGCTCCTCGCTCGTCGTATTGGCAAGACACGACTGATCGCCGAGACGGGCGCCGGTCAACACGGCGTAGCTACGGCCACCGCTGCCGCACTCTTTGGAATGGAATGCATCGTCTACATGGGCGAGGTTGACACGCAGCGCCAGGCATTGAACGTTGCCCGGATGCGCTTGCTCGGGGCAGAAGTCATCCCCGTCACCACGGGGTCGCGTACCCTCAAAGACGCCATCAACGAAGCGTTGCGCGACTGGGTAGCGAACGTCGACAACACCCATTATTTGCTCGGCACCGTGGCCGGACCGCATCCTTTTCCGCAGATGGTCCGCGATTTTCACAAGATCATCGGCGAGGAAGCACGCGAGCAAGTGCTGGTTCTCACGGGTGCCCTTCCCGACGCCGTCATCGCCTGCGTGGGTGGGGGATCAAACGCCATTGGCATCTTCCACGCCTTCCTCGATGACGACGACGTCGAGTTGATTGGCTGTGAGGCTGCGGGTCGGGGAATCGATACTCCCGAGCACGCAGCGACGTTGACGCTGGGTCGTCCGGGCGTCCTTCACGGTGCTCGCAGTTACATGCTGCAGGATGCCGACGGTCAGACCATGGAATCGCACTCCATCTCGGCGGGCCTCGACTATCCCGGTGTCGGACCGGAACACTCGTGGCTCAAGGACCTGGGCCGAGCCACCTATCGGCCCATCACCGACGACGCTGCAATGGCGGCGCTCAGACTATTGAGTCAAACCGAGGGCATCATCCCCGCCATCGAGACCGCGCACGGACTCGCCGGCGCCATGGAAGTCGGTCGCGAGCTTGGTCCCAACGCTACCCTCCTCATCAACCTCAGCGGCCGCGGTGACAAGGACATGCAAACGGCAGCTGAGTACTTCGGCCTCTTGGACGGTTCCGCATGACGTCACAGGTAAACGCGGTCTTTGACGAGCGCCGCGAACACGGTTTGCTGGTGGGTTACTTGCCCCTGGGCTTTCCCACGGTCGATGCCTCGGTGGACGCTGCGGTAGCTCTCGTCGAGAACGGGGTGGACATCCTCGAAATGGGCCTTCCCTACAGCGACCCTGTCATGGACGGTCTCGTTATTCAACGGGCAACCAATACGGCCCTGGAGGCTGGTTTTCGCCTCGCTCAGACCTTTGACGCGGTGGCAGCCATCCGCGCTCGGGTTGACGCGCCAGTGTTGGTGATGACCTATTTCAATCCAGTTTTGCAATACGGCGTGGAGAAGTTCTCTCAGGAACTTGAAGATGCCGGTGGCGCCGGACTCATTACTCCGGATCTGATTCCTGATGAAGCCTCGGAGTGGTTGCACGCAGCGAACGCGCACGACCTTGATCGGGTCTTCCTCGCCGCGCCGTCGTCATCACCGGAGCGGCTTGAATCCTCCACCAAGAACAGCCGAGGCTTTGTTTACGCCGTCTCGACGATGGGCATCACGGGAGCCCGGACAGATGTTGACTCGGCCGCGCGCGGACTCGTTGAGCGACTCCGTTCTGCCGGAGCAGAAAACATTGGCGTGGGCTTAGGAATTTCGACACCCCAACAGGTGAGCGAGGTACTTGAGTACGCCGATGCCGCCATCGTGGGTTCGGCACTCATCACCGCGCTGGCAGACGGAGGACCATCGGCCGTAGCCAATCTGGCCCGTGAGCTCTCAGCCGGCAAGCACTAGACCTCAATAGACTGATTTCGACGAACGTCGATTCCGTTAGCCCGACTCCACTAAAGGACCCCGCACTCGTGAACGCTCAGCAAATTCTGGCTAGTCTGCCCAGTCCTCCCGTGTCGTGGCAGTACTTTGATCTCGGCCCGATTCGCATTCACATTTATGCGCTGGCCATCTTGCTGGGCATCGTTCTCGCGGTCTGGATTACCGGGCGTCGACTCACGGCACGAGGCGCCGAGAAGGGCGTTGTTCTCGACTTCTTGCTGTGGACTGTTCCACTGGGAATCATCTTTGCTCGGGCGTATCACGTTCTGACCCACCTCGGTGACTACATCGGCCCCGGCATCGATCCGATGTCCGTGTTCTTCATTTGGCAGGGTGGCAACGCGATCTTTGGC
>CAIVOR010000238.1 GCA_903907615.1 uncultured Microbacteriaceae bacterium
CGTCGTGACGGCGAGCACACAGTCATTACATGTCGATCCCAGACCCCGTGCCGCCGAGAAGAGTTCGCCCGACGAGGCGTTAGCCACAGCTCCTGCCAGTGTGGTCCACGTTGACGGATCTGGTTCGCCCTCGACCACGGCGATACTCACCCCCCACGCGGGAATGCCATACAGGTAGTTGACCGTGCCATCAATCGGATCCACCACCCAGGTGAGTCCTGAGGTGCCGGACGTCGTTGCTCCCTCTTCTCCGAAGATGGCGTCGTGGGGACGCAGAGTCGCGATGCGCTCGCGAATCAGTTGCTCCGTCGCGTGGTCCGCTTTCGTCACGATGTCCACCGTGCTCGATTTCTGTCCGGCGATGTCCACCCCGGCCAGACGCATCGTGCGGGCGAACTCACCGGCTTCGCGTGCGACGTCCGACGCAATCTCCCGCAGTTCCTCCAGAGAGCCCCATGGTGAAGAAGTCATGACTCTATTCTGGCGCGTCCCGCTACCGAGCGAGCGCAAACGCACGAGCAGATACGTGGCACACGCACCAAGAAATGTCTGATGGTCTGGCTAGTTGCCGGCGCCCTGCCGCATGATGTCGGCCGCCTCGGCCGCGAGTTCGAGGCCCGAGTCATAGGGTGCGCGCCAAATCGCGAGGGCGTCAGCAACGAAGCTCGGAAGAATGGAGCGGCTGAAGGCCTCGACCCCAATAGGTCCCGTGTATCCGGCAGCAAGCACGTGGCGCACGACGGCCGCGTTGTCGACGATTCCCGTGCTCAGCATTCCACGGCCGGACTGCCCCAGTTCGAGGTATCCCAGCTTGGGCAAGGCGAGGTCGATCGCAGCCAGCATGTCGGCCTCCTCGATGGCCATGTGGAACGTGTCGAGGTGAATCCTGAGGTGTTCGGACCCACTCTGCGCAACAAAGTCCATGGCCTGGGCGGCCGTGTTCACCACCGACGTCTCGTAGCGGTTCAAGACCTCAAACGTCATCGTCACGCCGCGCGAGTGAGCGTAGTCGGCGGCGGCACCCACCTCACGAGCAGCACGCGCAAAGTACTCGGGCGGCGTGGGGGCCATCGGGTGGCCGAAGACCCCGTAACACACGCCGTTGAGCTGAGGCGATCCGAGCTCGACAGCAAAGTCGACGAGGGCACGCAGTCCGGCTAGCCCGGCAGCCCGCTCCGCCTCATCGGCAGACCCCACCTGAGACTCGGGCGCCATGCCGCCACACATGGTGATGGGCAGAAGAGAGCGTTCCTCACACAGCCCGCGAATCCAAGCGGCGTCGGTGGTGGCGGGATCGAGTGGGGGGAGGCCGACGTAGGTGTATCCGAGCTCGACCAGAGAGTCGAGCATTCCCGGAAGTTCCTCGTGCGTGGGGCCGTCGAGAACGACGTTCACCAGGCACGACATCGGCGGCGTGCGCACGGTTAGCCCTTCGCTGCGATGACGCGCTGTGTGGCGGCCACCGTTGCGCTCAGTCCGTAACCGTGCTTGTCGCGCAGTTCCTCGTCACTACCGAAACCGGCGAAGACCTGGGGGATGCCCAAGCGCTCAAAGGCCGTGAGGTGGATTCCGCGGTCAACAACAACGTCGGCGATGCGCGAGGCGAGACCGCCATAGGCCAAGTGGTCCTCGACAACAACGAAACGTCCGCCGGTTTCCTTGGCGCACTTCTCGATAAGGTCGGCGTCGATGGGCTTCAGGGTGAACATGTCGACAACCCGCACCGAGTGGCCGTCCTTCTCTAGGGCGTCTGCCGCCTCGAGAGCTTGGGCAACGGTGGTGCCGTGAGCAAAGAGGGTGACGTCCGAGCCTTCGCGCGCCACGATCCCCTTGCCAATCGTGATGTCGTGCGTGCCCGGTTCGTAGATGGCTTGGTCGCTCTTACCCACGCCGAGACGAATGTAGATCGGGCCGGTCATCTTCATGGACTGGCGCAGGATTTCGCCGACCATGAGCGGGTCACCGATCGACGTCACGGTCATGTTGGTCAGGCTGCACATGAGCGAGAGGTCTTCCACCGCGTAGTGGGTGGATCCACCGTTACCGACCAGACCGCCGTGGGTACCGATGATCTTGACCGGAAGATTGGGGTAACAGACGTCGGAGCGAATCTGCTCCACCGTGCGCATGCTCAAGAAGGGGAGCATTCCCGAAACAACCGGGATGTTTCCTTCGTAAGCCAAACCGGCGGCAAC
>CAIVOR010000239.1 GCA_903907615.1 uncultured Microbacteriaceae bacterium
CAACAGCGGAACGCCGAATTTCTCAGAAGCTGCCCAAGCAACACGATGTACCTGGAGGTGATCGGGATGGCCGTATCCGCCGTTGCGGTCATCAGCCAGAAGCAACGACGCGTTTTCTTCACGAAGAATGGCAATCAGCGCATCGGCAGCCTCGTCGATACTCGCTGCGCAAAAGGTGCCAGTGGGCCACGTCCCATTGGCGTCGGGTGAATGCCCCGAGTCGAGATAGTCGAGGAACACGACTCGAGCGACACCGATCGCGACTGCTGATGCCTCGGCTTCTGACGAGCGACGTTCCGCAAGGCCCTCGTTTGCTCCTAAGACCCCATCGCCGACATCGCCGGCATCACCACGGGTAGCGAGCACCAAGATGACCCGGTGTCCCGCTTGGGCGGCCCGGGCCAGGGTGCCTGCATCGAGGAGCGCTTCGTCATCAGGGTGGGCGTGGAAAGCGACCAATGTCCCGTGTGGCATTTGCGCATTCTTACAGGGCGGCGGCGAGGACTACCGTGAACCAGTGTTCGTCCACTGTCCCGAGGAGTCGTGTGACCGACGCCAATGACACCTTTGGTTCCAGTTCCGGACGTCTCAAGATCGCCCTGATCTCTGATTGTTATGTTCCGCGCCTTGGTGGAATTGAAATGCAGGTGCACGATCTTGCTCGTCACCTGCAATTGGCTGGCCACGAAGTTGTGGTTGTGACGACGACTGCTGGCCCTGATGTCGTCGATGGGGTCAGCGTTCACCGCATTGACGCTCCGTTGCTTCCCTTCGATATCCCGTTTACGCGTGGGGCATTCCGCAGCGTTGCCGATGCGCTTGCAGCGGAACGAGTCGACGTCGCTCATTTTCATGGTGGCGTCGTGAGTCCCCTCGCCTACAAAGGAGCGCGAGATGCACAGCGCGCTGGCATTCCTGTCGTCGTCACCTTGCATTGCATTTGGAGTTACGCCACTCCATTCTTTTGGGCGGTCGACAAGTTGACGAAGTGGGGACAGTGGCCCGTCGTGCTGTCCGCCGTCAGTGAGGTTGCGGTCGCACCAGTGCGAAGAATTGCCACCGACGACGCAACAGTCGTTGTTCTTCCAAATGGCATCGAGAACGACACCTGGAGAATTGCACCCACCGAGCGAGATCCATCCGTGGTGACGTTGGTTTCAGTGATGCGCCTGGCCCCGCGAAAGCGCCCAATGCATCTGCTGCGCATGATTAAGGATGTGCGCGATCGCACTCCTCGCTCTATCGATGTCCGTCTTGTCGTCATTGGTGATGGCCCTGAATTGGGACAGATGGAGAAATACGTACGAGAGAACGGTCTGACAAACACGGTGTCGTTGGTCGGGCGTCGGACGCGTGAAGAAATTCGCGAGATCTATTCGCGTGCCGACGTATTCGTCGCTCCGGCGAATCTCGAATCGTTTGGTATCGCTGCACTCGAAGCGCGTTGTGCTGGCCTGCCGGTGGTGGCTAAAGCCCAGACCGGGATTCGTGAATTCGTTGCTCACGAAAAAGAGGGGCTACTGGCCGCGAACGACGCCGAAATGGCGCGTGAACTCACACGTATCGTGAATGATCGACTGTTGCGTGAACAGATTGCGCAACACAATCGCACGA
>CAIVOR010000240.1 GCA_903907615.1 uncultured Microbacteriaceae bacterium
GGATACTTTGCGCGGCAGGCCCTACGGGCGCTTGACGACCTGCGCATCAAGCACGAGCGTCTCGACTTCCCCATTCCGCTCGACGGTGGTGGCTCCATTCGGGTAGAGCTCAACCACTCCAACCAGGCGGTGCTCCCCTCCGGCTTGCAGCTCGGCGACAACGACTCGCGCATCCTCGCCGTTGCGCTCAACCTCGCCGGCGATGGCCTACAGGTGACCGTGGTGAGCAAAGACCTGCCCATGCGTGTCAAGGCTGCCTCCATTGGTCTTTCCGCCGAGGAGTACCGTGCCGAACAGGCCACCGACCCCAGTTGGCTGGGCACGTCAGAGGTCACGCTCTCGAGCGACGACATGGCCGACCTGTACGAGACCGAGAAGTTGCGCACGCGCGATGTGATTGGTCTGCCCGTCAATACGGGACTCGTTATCCATTCGGAGCGTGGATCGGCTCTGGGTCGGGTCGTGGCAGACGGGGAGATCCACCTCGTTCGCGGCGATCGCGACCTCTTTGGACTGCACGGTCGCTCGGCCGAGCAACGTCTCGCCATCGACATGTTGCTTGACCCTCAATTGGGCATCATCTCGCTCGGCGGTCGTGCCGGAACGGGCAAGTCGGCCCTGGCGCTGTGCGCCGGCCTCGAGGCCGTTCTGGAGCGTCAACAGCACAAGAAGATTGTGGTCTTCCGCCCTCTCTACGCCGTGGGCGGCCAGGAACTCGGCTACCTTCCCGGCGATCAGGGCGAAAAGATGAACCCGTGGGGTCAGGCCATCTTTGACACGCTCGGGGCCATTGTCTCGCAAAACGTCATCGACGAGGTGATCGAGCGTGGTCTTCTTGAGGTCCTGCCCCTGACGCACATTCGCGGTCGATCCCTGCACGATGCGTTTGTCATCGTCGACGAGGCGCAGAGCCTGGAGCGCAATGTGCTCCTCACGGTCCTCAGCCGCATCGGTCAGAACTCTCGAGTCGTGCTCACGCACGATGTGGCGCAGCGCGACAACCTCCGCGTCGGTCGGCACGATGGTGTGGCCAGCGTCATCGAGAGCCTCAAGGGACAGTCGCTTTTCGCACACATCACGCTGACGCGTTCGGAGCGTTCGGCTATTGCCGCGCTGGTCACCGAGCTGCTCGAGGGCAACTAGCCAGATGGCACCGTCCTGACACGAAAGCGTTAGCAACTGTTTCGTGTCGTGTTGACATCTGTTTACCTTCTCAGCGGTGAATTGACATGTGACCCCACCTGTCTTTCGACGCTATGTGGCCATCGGCGACTCTCTCACAGAGGGCCTCGGTGACGACCGTTTTCACTGGGATCGACGCCATGCGGGATGGGCCGATCGCCTCGCGGCGATAGTCCACGAATCGAATGGGCGCCAGGGAGAGAGCTTGGCTTACGCCAATCTCGCCGTGCGCTCACGACGGCTCGAACACGTTATGTCGACTCAGCTCGACCACGCCCTTGCGCTCTCGCCCGACCTCGTGACGGTGATGGCTGGGGGCAACAACCTCTGGCGCAACGACATCGATTGGACGTCACTCCGACGCGTGTACCGCGACGGCCTTTCCCGCCTCCGTGATTCGGGAGCCACGGTTCTCGTGGCCAACAGCATCAACCCCGTTCACGTGCGCGCCTTCGCTTCGGGCCGAGGACGTGCCGCCCGCCTGACCGAGATGATCGAGGGTGTGGCCGCCGAGATGGACTGCGGTGTTATTGACCTGTTCCGCTTGTCCCTCTTGCACGACGTGCGATCGTGGGCACGTGATCGCGTGCACTTCGGCCACGGAGCCCACAGCTACGTTGCCAACCACGCCGCCGAGCTTTTGGGTCTCACCGACCGTATCTTGATGCCCGAGAACGAGATGCTCGCTCACGCGCGCCACACGGCTAGCGACTGGCTCCTCTGGATGACGAACGATGTCGCGCCCTTCTTCACGCGCGTCGCTCGGGGAACCACGGCCGGCGACAACGTGGTGGCCAAGCGCCCGCAACTTTCATCGCTTGAGGGGCACCCGTGGTCTATTGTCTTCGAGGACCACACGCCTGCGGTTCGCCCCGTGTGGACGGCCGCGGACGAGACCGTGCTCTCTGAAACCTTGGCGGTGGCCTCGTGAGCCTGCGCGTCGCAATTGTCACCGAGTCGTTCCTCCCTGCGCTGAACGGCGTCACGAATTCTGTGCTGCGGGTAATCGAGTCGTTGGAGAAGGCCGGCCAC
>CAIVOR010000241.1 GCA_903907615.1 uncultured Microbacteriaceae bacterium
ACTTCGTTCCACCGATCCGGAAGTGACAATGCCATAGCCCTCATTGTGTCAGGACACGCCTGAGTATTGCCTCTTGCTCTTAGGACGCTTTAGCGATTTTGAGCATGTAGCCAAAGCCGCGCTTGGTCTGGATGAGCGGCTCCGAAGCGACGGGATCGATCTTGCGGCGCAGGTAGGAGATGTAGGACTCCACAATTCCGGCATCCCCGTTGAAGTCGTACTCCCACACGTGGTCAAGGATCTGCGCCTTGCTCAGCACCCGGTTGGGGTTGAGCATCATGTAGCGCAGCAACTTGAACTCGGTAGGGCTGAGCTCGAGGACGTGGTCACCCACGCGCACCTCGTGCGTGTCTTGGTCCATCGAGATTTCACCGGCACGAATGAGAATCTCGTCCTCTTCCTGCATCGTGCGACGGAGAATCGCCTTGATGCGGGCCACGATTTCGTCGAGGCTAAACGGCTTGGTGACGTAATCGTCGCCACCAACGGTGAGACCCATGATTTTGTCCTGGGTGTCGTCCTTGGCGGTGAGGAACAGGATGGGGGCGGTGTATCCCGATGTGCGCAAACGCTTGGTCACGCTAAACCCGTTCATGTCGGGCAGCATCACGTCGAGAACAATCAGATCGGGCTCTTCGACGAGCACGGCAGAAATGGCTGCCGCACCGTTTCCGACGGCCCGAACGGCGAAACCGGCAAAGCGAAGGCTGGTGGTCAGCAGGTCGCGAATGTTCGGTTCATCATCAACTACGAGAATCTTTGGTCCAGTCATGGGAACAGTATCTTGATGTTTCCTGAATGCTACCTGAACGTTTCCAAACTTCTACTGACTACAGGCTGGACGCATCCACGATGTCGTAGGTGTACCCCTGTTCGGCCAAGAAACGCTGCCTGTTCTGCGCGTAATCTTGGTCGACCGTGTCCCGGGCGACCAAGGTATAGAAGGTGGCCGAACGGCCATCCTGCTTGGGCCGGAGCAAGCGACCGAGGCGCTGCGCCTCCTCCTGCCGCGAGCCAAAGGCCCCGCTCACCTGAATGGCCACGCTGGCTTCCGGCAGGTCGATAGAGAAGTTTGCAACCTTGCTCACCACGAGCACGCGGATCTCGCCCACGCGGAAAGCCTGGAACAGGCGCTCGCGCTCGTCGATGGGCGTTGCTCCCGTGATCTCGGGCACGCCCAGGGCATCGCCCAGTTCGGCAAGCTGATCGAGGTATTGGCCAATGACCAGGATGCGGTCATCGGGGTGCTTGTCGATGAGCTTGCGCACGACGGCAAGTTTGGTGGGGCTGGTCGCAGCGAGCCGATACCGATCCTTGTCGGTCGAGGCCGCATAGGAGAGCCGTTCGTCGCTCTCGAGGTCGATGCGAATCTCCACGCACACCGCGGGCGAGATGAAGCCCTCGGCCTCGATTTCTTTCCAGGGGGCGTCGAACCGCTTAGGGCCGATGAGGCTGAACACGTCTGATTCACGGCCGTCCTCGCGAATGAGAGTGGCGGTCAGGCCCAGTCGTCGACGAGCT
>CAIVOR010000242.1 GCA_903907615.1 uncultured Microbacteriaceae bacterium
ATGGTGTCGCCGGGATCGTCCAACTCAAACTCATCGATGCAAATCAGGCTCGAACCTCGCATGACCTCTACCGCCGTGGCATAACCCAGTGCGCCCACGAGTGACGTGTATTGCAAGAACGTGCCGAAGTATTTCTTACGGCCGGGAGCGGCGTGCCAGAGAGCGGCAAGGAGGTGCGTCTTCCCCACACCAAAGCCGCCGTCGAGATAGACGCCGGGACGTGCCTCTTCAGTTTTCTGTCGCCGGCCAAACAACTTGCCCGATGTGGCGGCTGTCGAAGCGGTGGCGAAGGTGGCAAGAACGTCACGGGCATGCGCCTGAGACGGATACTCGTCATCGGGGATGTAGGAATCAAACGATGCTGAGGCGAACTGCTGCGGCGGCACGAGGCTCGCCACAATGTCTTCGGCACTGAGCGACGGCGAACGCTCGGAGAGGGCGGTTACGGGTACCGACATGGAGCGGTGGCATCCTTCATTTCAGTTTGTGTCACGGCTATTAGGAGAACTTCAGGTAGCGCTCATAGTCTGAAGACACACCCCAGACTAGTGCGCGGCACTCGGTGAAAATGCTCAGCGAAAGGACGACCAGTGACCATTCCCACTGACAACAACCCGAAGTTCCAGGCCTACGCTCACCCCGAGGCGATTGTGAGCACCGAATGGCTGGCGGCCAACCTCGGCACACCCGGCCTGGTTGTGGTCGAATCCGACGAAGACGTTCTCCTCTACGAGGTCGGTCACATTGTCGGCGCGGTGAAAATCGACTGGCACACAGACCTGAACGACCCCGTTGTTCGTGACTACATTGACGGGCGGGCCTTCCAGTCTCTGATGAACCGTCACGGCATTTCGCGGGACGACACCATTGTCATCTACGGCGACAACAAGAACTGGTGGGCGACCTACGCACTCTGGGTATTCAAGCTGTTTGGCCACCCGGACGTGCGCCTCGTGGATGGCGGCCGTGAAAAGTGGATCGCCGAAGGGCGCGAGCTCACCACCGACGTTGCCACGCCCACCCCCAAGGACTACCCGCTCGTTGTGCGCAACGACGAAAACATTCGGGCATTCCGGGACGACGTCGTGGCACATCTCGGAAAACCCCTCATTGATGTGCGCTCGGCCGAGGAGTACACCGGCGAAAGAACCCACATGCCCAATTACCCACAGGAGGGCGCCCTTCGCGGTGGCCACATTCCCGGTGCTGCGAGCGTCCCGTGGGCACGTGCCGTAGCCGAGGACGGCTCTTACAAGTCCCGCGCAGAATTGGAAGCCCTCTATCTGGGTGAAGCGGGGCTCGAGCAGGGTGACGACGTGATTGCCTACTGCCGCATCGGTGAGCGGTCATCACACTCGTGGTTCGCCCTCAAGTACCTCCTGGGCTTCGAGACGGTCCGCAACTACGACGGTTCGTGGACCGAGTGGGGCAGCTTGGTGCGAGCACCCATCGCCACGGGAGCCGAGCCCGGTCACGTCTAAGCCCACGCAATGAAATGCGCGCAGACCCGTGTTCTGCGCTATCCCCCGTGTTCTGCTTGACTAGGCGCAATGACTGATTCCACTCCCCCCGGGCTGGTTGACACGCGCGAGGGATTTCTTGAGCTTGACGAGCGTTCGCGACTCGAGTTTCTCCTCGAGTTTGCCAACGATTTGCCTCCTCTTCCCGCCCACTACGCCGAGCACGAGGACGAGCTCGAACGCGTGGAAGAGTGCCAATCACCGGTGTTCATCATTGTGGACGTCGTGGACGATGTCGTCACTGTTCACGCGACAGCCCCCCTCGAAGCCCCCACGACCCGCGGTTTTGCCTCGATTCTCGTTCATGGTCTCACCGGACTCACGAGCCAACAGGTTCTCGCCTGCCCCGATGATTTCCCACTCACGCTCGGCCTCACCAAAATCGTTTCTCCGCTTCGTCTGCGCGGACTCTCGGGCATGCTCTGGCGCATCAAACGCCAGGTGACTGAGAAGTCGAACGCAGCCTAGATCGATGCCAGACGGCGGCGACACGGTGATTGAGCCCTGGAGCGCGGATACCGTGGTGGACACGTACGCCTGGCCCAAACAGGTCTGGGTGCGCGCCAATCTCGTTGCGTCACCCGCGGGATCCGTCGTGGGCTCATCCGGCACATCCTCCGACCTCACCACGTCCGAGGATCGCGACATCCTGCGCCGCATTCGTGCCACCTGTGACGCTCTCATCGTGGGCGCCGCGAGCATCCGTGCCGAGGGGTGGCACCTTCCCCCTCGCGGGCACACATTCGTGCTCTCAGCAGAAAAGGCTCTGCCCTGGGAATCCTGCCCCGATGCCTCTCGCGTCACCGTCTGGCCCTCAGCGCCGGGCGAGGACCTCGCGACCGCGGTTCATCGACTGATGGCCCACGTGGTCTCCCAGGGTTACCGTTCGGTGTTGTGCGAAGGAGGACTGGCCACCGTCCGAGCCCTGGCCCACGAGAAGCTTCTCCACGAAGTGTGTGTGACGGTTCGGGGCTCAGCCCGAACAGACGTGCTCGACGCATTCCGCGCCCTCCTGCCAGACGCAGCAGGCTGCACGCCGTACCGCATGATGGCGTCGCCGGACAACGCAACAATTTTCTCTGTCTGGCGGTGCGCCACTGACTCTGCCGCCTGAGCGACCACTAAGTTTTTGCTCGTGAGCAATTTTGAGATTGCACCGGATGCCCCCGCGGAGTTCGTGCGCGCCGCCGCATCCATTGCCGGCGCCCAGGTTCGTCCCGAGGTGTCGGTAGAGATCATCCCCTCGCCAACGCGGGTGGCAGCACACAGTGCCGCCATCGCTGGCGAAGTTTTGGCATCGGGAAACAGCGAGTCTCTTCACGGCACAGGTCGATTTATCCTCATGCACGACCTCGACCAGGTTGCGGCGTGGGGCGGGGCTTTTCGCATCGTCTGTTTCGCTCAAGCGCCGCTCGACGCCGACATTGCGCTTGACCCCCTGCTCAGCGATGTCACGTGGAGCTGGCTGACCGATGCTCTCGACGCCTCGGACGCGTCCTACAGCAACGCCTCGGGAACGGCCACGCGGGTCCTCTCGCAGGGTTTTGGTGAACTCGCTGATCAGGGCGAATCTGCTCACATTGAATTGCGGGCGTCGTGGTCGCCGAGCGGCGAAGACATGGCCGGCCACGTGCGCGCGTGGGCCACTCTCCTGTGCATGCTGGCCGGACTCCCGCCGACCGGCGATGCCGTCAGCATGGACGCCCACAAGCGGGAGCGTGGTTAGCGTTCACGTCATCTCGGATCGCACGGATTTTCTGGCGGCCTGCAAGACGTTGTCGGCCGGACACGGACCGCTCGCGATTGATGCTGAGCGAGCCAGCGGCTTCACGTACTCTCAGCGTGCTTATCTGATTCAGATTCATCGACGCGATGCCGGCACGTTCCTTTTCGACCCGCCCGCCATAGGTGACATGAGCGCGCTGACGCCCCTGGGTGCCGACACCGAGTGGGTGTTTCACGCCGCGAGTCAAGACCTCGCCTGTTTGCGTGAGGTCGGGATTGAACCACAGCGCATCTTCGACACGGAACTATCCGCGCGCCTGCTCGGGATGGCCCGCGTGGGTCTCGGTCCAGTCATGGCTGAGATATTGGATGTTCACCTGGCCAAGGAGCACTCGGCCGTTGACTGGTCCACCCGCCCACTGCCCGAACCCTGGCTCGTGTATGCCGTCGGAGACGTCGAACGACTGGTTGACTTGCGCGATGCCCTCGCCGAGCTCCTCGTGGAGAACGAGAAGGTGGATTTTGCCCTCGAGGAATTCGAGGCCGTTCGCGTTCGCCCCGAAAAGGTCGTGAGCGAGGAGCCGTGGCGCCGACTGTCGGGAAGCCATGTCATTCGCCACGCCCAACAACTGGCGGTTGCTCGTTCCCTCTGGCTCAGTCGCGACGAGTTGGCCCGAGCGCGCGATATCTCCCCAGGGCGGCTCATTCCCGATGCTGCGATTGTTGCGGCCTCCGTTGCGAAGTTGGGTTCCCAAGCAGACTTGGCGCGCCTCAAGACCTTTACCGGTCGCGCTTCCCGGCCTGAGATCACTCGCTGGTGGACAGCCATCGAGCAGGGCCTGCGCTCACAGGACTTACCCGCGCTCCGTGTTCCGAGTGACAGCATCCCTCAACAGCGTTCGTGGGCGGAGAAGAATCCGCCCGCTGCACTGCGCTTGACGCTCGCCCGGGAACGCGTCACCGAACTCGCCGAAAGCCTGTCAATGCCGGTGGAAAATCTCGTTTCCCCGGGCCCCCTGCGCGAAGTGTGTTGGGCCCCGCCTTCTGAGCAAACGGTCGACACACTGACCACGGCACTCGTGGCTCAGGGGGTCAGGCCGTGGCAAGCCAGTCGCGTGGCACCTCTCCTTGATGAAGCGTTTTCGCTCGCAGCCGCAGAGGGTGACGTCGCGACCCCTGACGCCGAAGTCGCGTCGACGGAGCTCGAAGAGACATCGGCCCCACCCACGCCTTAGGCTAGGACGAGGACAACGAAGGAGTTCTCATGGCTATTGGCAACCGCGTCGCATTCATCGACGGCGTTCGCTCTCCCTTTGGTCGGGCCGGCGAAAAAGGCGTCTTCTGGACCACTCGCGCCGACGACATCATGGCTAAGACCGTCGTCGGTCTTCTCGAGCGCAACCCCAAGGTTCCCCCCGCTGCCATCGATGAAGTCGCTCTCGCTGCGGCCACACAGGCCGGCGATCAGGGTCTCGTTCTGGGACGATCCGTGGGCATCCTCGCCGGTCTTCCGCTGAGTGTTCCTGGCTATGCCATTGACCGCTGGTGCGCCGGTGCCATGACGGCCACGACCACGGTTGCCGGCGGTATCGCCATGGGCGCCTATGACATCGCCATTGCAGGCGGTGTCGAGCACATGGGACACCACCCCATCGGAGCCGGTCTCGAGCCCAACCCGCGGTTCATTTCCGAGAAGCTGGTCGACCCGGCGGCTCTGAGCATGGGCGAGACCGCTGAGCGTTTGCACGACCGTTTTCCCCAGTTGACCAAGGAGCGTTCGGACCGCTTCTCGATGGCGAGCCAGGCCAAAGCGGAGGCCGCGTATGAGGCCGGCAAGATTCAAGCGGACCTCGTGCCCGTGTCCGCCTCGGGTGAAGCTGGCTGGACCGTTGTCTCCGTTGACGAAACGCGTCGCCCCGGAACCAACATGGAGGGTCTCGCCGACCTCAAGACACCGTTCCGCCCGCACGGCCGCGTCACGGCGGGTAACGCGTCCGGCCTGACCGATGGTGCCACGGCGTGCATCCTGGCCAGCGACGAGGCCGTCGCCAAATATGGGCTGACTCCCAAGATGTACCTCGTGACCTACGCCTTTGTCGGCGTCGAGCCTGAGGTGATGGGAATCGGCCCGATTCCGTCGACCGAAAAGGCTCTAGCCAAGGCTGGCCTCACGATGGACGACATCGGTTTGATCGAGATCAACGAGGCTTTTGCCGTTCAGGTGCTCTCGTTTACGGATCACTTTGGACTGCCCGATGACGATCCACGCGTGAACCCGATGGGCGGCGCGATTGCATTCGGGCACCCCCTGGCCTCAAGTGGCGTGCGCCTCATGATTCAGTTGGCTCGTGGTTTTGCCGAGCACCCCGAGGTTCGCTACGGAATGACCACGATGTGTGTGGGTCTCGGACAGGGCGGCACCGTCATCTGGGAAAACCCCAACTGGAAGAAGTAGGTCATGACCGACTACGACGCTCTTGACTATGCGCCGCTCCTCGCACTCGCCGACGATGAGGTAGTCACTCACTCACGTGTTCGGGACGTCACCACTCCGAGTGGCAAAACGATTGCGCTCATCACGCTCGACAACGGGTTTGATTACAAGCGCCCCAACACGCTCGGTCCGAAAACGCTTGAGGAGCTCAACGACGTCCTCATCGACCTGAAGGGTCGAGCGAGTCGCGGCGAAATTCACGCCGTAGCGATCACGGGAAAGCAGTTCATTCTCGCGGCGGGTGCGGACCTCAGTAAGGTCAACACCGTGCCGTCCGTCGACGTGGCTCGACTCCTGGCACAACAGGGTCACCGCACCCTCGGTCGTCTCAACGAACTGGGTGTTCCGTCGTTTGCCTTCGTCAATGGCCTCGCGCTGGGTGGCGGCCTCGAGGTGGCACTCAACGCCACCTACCGCACGGTCGACTCGTCGGTCTCGGCTCTCGGACTTCCCGAGGTATTCCTCGGTCTCGTTCCCGGCTGGGGTGGCGCCACACTGCTCCCCCACCTCGTGGGCATTCGCAATGCGCTGCGGCTCATCATTGAGAACCCGCTCCGCAACAATCGCCTCATCGATGCAAAAACCGCCTACCGACTTGGGTTTGCCGATGTGATGTTTTCGCCCATTCGGTTCCTGGAAGATTCACTCGTCTGGGCCGACAAGGTTCTCACTGGTCGCATCTCAGTCCGCCGGAAGTTCTCCCCCGGCTTTTTCGAGCGCGCCTTTGTGTGGCCGCAGGCCATCCGCATTGCTCGCGCCTCGGTTGCCGCCAAGATTGGTCGCGTCGCGAAGTCTCCCTTTGCCGCCCTCGACGTCCTCGCGTACACGCGCACGGCATCGCGTGGCGACAGTTTTGCGCGCGAAGACGAGATTCTCTCATCGTTGATTTCGGGCGATCAGTTTCAGGCGTCGATGTACGCTTTCAATCTGGTCCAAAAGCACGCGAAAAAGCCGAGCGGTGCACCGGATCCCACGCTCGCTCAGCCGGTCACCAAGGTGGGCGTGATTGGCGCAGGCCTCATGGCGCGCCAGTTCGCGCTGCTCTTCGTCCGTCGCCTCAAGGTGCCGGTTGTGCTGACCGACATCGATCAGGCACGCCTCGACGACGCTGTGGCTTACATTCACCGCGAAATTGCGGATCTCAATGCCAAGGGTCTCCTGTCGTCTGACGAAACCTCACGACTTCAATCGCTCGTCACCGGAACGACGGACAAAAATGCTTTCGCAGACGCCGACTGGGTGATCGAGGCCGTGTTTGAGGAATTGGCCATCAAGCAGGAGGTCTTTGCCTCGTTCGAGAAGATCATCTCCCCCACTGCCATCTTTGCCACCAACACGTCGTCGCTCTCGGTCGCTCAGATCG
Organism: uncultured Microbacteriaceae bacterium; assembly: GCA_903907615.1. GTDB lineage: Bacteria > Actinomycetota > Actinomycetes > Actinomycetales > Microbacteriaceae > UBA963. The sequence continues at coordinate 7,103 of CAIVOR010000242.1, forward strand.
GATCGAAGCTGAAGCACCCGGGCCGACTCGTCGGTTTCCACTTCTTCAATCCGGTGGCGGTCATGCCTCTTCTTGAGGTCGTCCGTGCCGGTACAACCACGGACGAAACCCTGGCCACCGCCATGAAGGTTGCTGCCAGTCTTCGCAAAACAGCCGTCATCACCTCCGATTCAACGGGCTTTGTGGTGAACCGACTCCTGGCCAAGGTGTTGGGCGAGGCCATGCACGCCGTCGATACCGGCACGCACCCGTCGGTGATTGATGCGGGATGCGCCCCTTTCGGCATGCCCATGCCGCCTTTTGTTCTCCTGGACCTGGTCGGGCTCAAGGTGGGCGCACACGTGTTGGACACGCACCACGCGGCCTTCCCGGATCGCTTTTTTGACAGCGAGAATCTCCACAAGCTTGCCGACTATGGCCGCATCATCACGCGTGACAAGAAGGGCAACCCGTCCGGCTTTGATAAGGGTGCGCTGAACATTGTCAAGGGCGGCACGTCCCCCATGACCGCCGAGGCCTTCCAGAAGCGACTCGAAGACGGTCTGGCCGACGAAATTCACCGCATGCTGGACGAGGGCGTGGTCGCTTCTGCTCAAGACATCGACCTGTGCATGATCATGGGTGCCGGTTGGCCGTTCCAGATGGGCGGCATCACGCCCTACCTCGACCGGGTGGGAGCCAGCGAACGCGTCTTCGGTAAAACGTTCCACAGCCCGCGGATTGCCGGCGTTCAGAACTAGCGAAAGTTATTTCTTGCGCTTAGCCGATGCGTCGGTCGACAGTGCTGCCGTGGGATCTTCTCCGGGCAGCGGTCGGGCGACCGGAATCTTGCTTCCCACGACCTGTGCCACGACATCCCGTGTGATGGCCTGAGCCGTCAGCCCACTCTCCTCGAGAATCTGGGCGCGATCACCGTGGTCAATGAACTCATCCGGCAGACCGAGCTCGTCCACAGCGGTGTCGACACCGGCGCCCCGAAGTTCTTGACGGATGCGCGTACCAATGCCACCCACACGAACGCCGTCCTCGAGGGTAATCACCAAGCGGTGATCGGCGGCAATCGATATCACCGACGCGGCGACCGGAACCACCCAACGCGGGTCGATGACCGTGGCGCCAATTCCTTGCTGCGCCAGACGCTCGGCAACATCGAGCCCAATACGCGCCATATCGCCGATGGCCACAATGAGCACATCCTTGTGGGCTGCCTCGCGGAGCACGTCGACGCCGTCGGTCGTGCGACGCTGCGCCACAATCTCTGCTCCCACGGCACCCTTGGGGTAGCGAATCACCGTGGGGGCGTCGTTGATGGCCAGTGCTTCGGCAAGTTCCTCGCGGAGGCGCTGACCGTCACGGGGCGCGGCGAGCCTAATGCCGGGAACAATTTGCAACAGGGCCAAATCCCACATTCCGTGGTGGCTCGGTCCGTCCGGCCCGGTAACACCCGCCCGGTCGAGGACGAACGTCACACCTGCCTTGTGCAGGCCAACATCCATCAGCACCTGGTCGAAGGCACGGTTCATAAATGTTGCATAGATGGCCACAACGGGATGGAGTCCGCCGAAGGCCATGCCGGCCGCCGCTGTGACGGCGTGCTGCTCGGCAATACCCACGTCCAGCACGCGATCGGGGAAGCGCTCTTGAAGCGGCCCGAGACCCGTAGGACGCAGCATGGCCGCAGTGATGGCCACAATCCGCTCGTCGCGCGCCGCGTGAGCGACGATTTCTTCGCTAAACACATCCGTCCACGTCGGACTCGAGGACGACGACGTGGGTTCACCCGTTTCGGGATCGATGCGACCAACGGCGTGGAACTGATCGGCCACGTCGTCGCGGGCGGGCTGGTACCCGCGTCCTTTTTCGGTAATCACATGCACGATGACCGGAGCCCCATAGTTCTTGGCCTGACGCAGGGCGTTCTCGAGAGTTTCGATGTTGTGTCCGTCAACCGGGCCGACGTACTTTATGTCGAGGTTGGCATACAGTGATTCGTTCTTGACCATGTTGCTCAGGAAGCCACGGATTCCGCCGCGTACTCCGCGGTAAATGGCTCGCGCCGTCGGACCGAGCCTGTCAAACGCCCGGCGCGACGTGATGTGGAGGTTGCGATACGAACGACGGGTTCTGACCCGATCGAGGTAGCGGGCCATGCCTCCGATGGTGGGCGCATAAGACCGCCCGTTGTCGTTGACCACAATCACGAGATTGCGCGAGTTGTCGTGAGTGATGTTGTTGAGTGCTTCCCACGTCATGCCGCCCGTAAGCTAACCGTCCCCCACCACGGCAACGACGTGTCGATCGGCCTGGCCGGTCATTTGGAAAGCGCGGGAGATACCGTCGGCCCACGAGAGCGACGACGACGCGTGAGAGCTCTCCACAATGTCGTGTGGCGACTCACGGCGCTGCGGATAACCGGCCAGTCCGCCGCGTTCACGGAGTCCATCAAACTTTTGCCGGCCCGTCAGAAGTTTGTGAACGTACGACTGGTGACCGGTGTCAAAAACAATGGGGTCAGCGGGCGAATCGAAAACACGGTGCAGGGCGATTGTGAGTTCGACGACACCCAGATTTGGACCGAGGTGTCCGCCACTCCGGGATACCTCGGCGACGAGAAAGGTACGAATTTCGGCAGCGAGTTCAATCAATTGCTCTTCGGTCAAGGCATCGAGGTCACGAGGACCACGAATAGACGAGAGCAGACTCATGGAGTGAAGTCTACGGAAGGAGTCGGCACTACGCCACGAGGGAACGCAGCACGTACTGCAGGATTCCGCCGTTGCGGTAGTAGTCGGCCTCACCGGGTGTATCGATGCGAACAATCGCGTCGAACTCAATCACTGCCTTGCCCGCGGGCGACAGGTCGCTGGGGCTTGCCACGACGCGAACCGTCTTGGGCGATGGTCCTGTGTTCAGGGCCTCAATACCCGTGATGGTGACAACCTCCGTGCCGTCGAGACCGAGGGCGTCCCACGACTTTCCGGCGGGGAACTGCAGAGGAAGAACTCCCATACC